>JAFYAD010000181.1 GCA_017540915.1 Lachnospiraceae bacterium | reverse complement strand
CGATCTTATGTATTGCATCTGATTCAATAAATCCGGTTTTATCGTCGGTTTCCGGCAAAAGATCATCATAAAAGATCTCTGTCTCCTCCTTCTCACCGACAGCAACCTGAAGCCAGCTTCCCGTACCGATCTCCCTTCCGGTGGCATAGGTAACGAACAGATCTGCCTCTCCGGCCTCAGCCGCATATATCTTGAACTTTAGTTCACTGCTGATATTCCCCACCGGGCTGTTCTCCGGCCCTGTACCGTCGAGTGTGCCGATGCCTGTCACAAAAACGCAACCGTCCTCCTCTGCCAGAG
This sequence comes from Lachnospiraceae bacterium, assembly GCA_017540915.1. Next base: position 7,503 of record JAFYAD010000181.1, on the reverse strand, counting down.
ACGCACCGGTTCCCGTGATCTCTCCTTCTTTTGCAGACATTCCCGCATCGATGCCGCAGCCGGCTATTCTGATGCCCTTAATGTTCGGTCCATAGGTAAATCTTGCATTCTCCGAATTCGAAAAAGTCGCATTATCCCAGGGATAGTAGCAGTTATCCACCTTGATAAAATCTATATCCCAGTCAAGATAAGTTTTCGCGTCCGTCTCCTCATGTCCGCAGGTTCCCACTGCGGCACCTGCGCACAGGTTCGTCCCGATGTCATTATACATGCCGAATTTCAAACCCATTGAATGCAGATCATCCGCCAGCTTTCTGAAGCCCGAAGGAAACTTCTCCTCCTCATGATGCAGCACTCCGTCTATCCTCTCCGGCTTATAGCATCCGTCATCCAGGACTATATATCTGTATCCCAGCTTATCAAGACCGAGCTCCACGATCCTCTCTGCCATGTTGCGTGTCAGGGCTTCGTTATTGCCACTGCCGAAGGCGTTCCAGCTGTTCCATCCCATAGCAGGAAGCCTGCCGCTCCTTTTCCCCTCCACGACTTTTCCGTCACCGAACGCATCGAAACGAAGTGATCTTTCCTCTATTTTAAGCGGTTTTTCTGTCATATGTCCCCCTGTTTTGTTGTTTGATTTGAGTGCCCCCTCAGTTTTAAATATAGTTATACCACAGTGTACCACGAAATCAAATAAAAAACCGACTGCTTTACGCAGTCGGTCTCACATTTTAAGATTAATCCTCAACATACGGCAGGATAGCTACGTGACGAGCTCTCTTTACAGCCGCTGTGATGGCTCTCTGATGCTTTGCGCAGTTTCCGGTAACGCGTCTCGGAAGGATCTTTCCTCTCTCTGAGATGAATTTCCTGAGCTTTGCAGCATCCTTGTAATCAATAACATTGTCTTTTCCGCAGAAAACACAAACCTTTTTTCTCCTGTGCATCGGGCGTCTCTTTGCGGGAGCCTCGCCCTTCTCTGTCTTATTATAAGGCATGATCTTTACCTCCTGTTGTGAAGACCGGAATGAATCCGATCTGACGTGATTACTAAACAAACATTTGCCTAGAACGGCAACTCGGCATCAATCCCCTGCGGGATATTGAGAAAATCACCGCCACCGGCTGACTGTGCAGAATCATCGGTCGGAACGTTTACACTGCCTGCTGAACTGTTGTTCTTGCTCTCAGCGAACTCCTGATCATCTACGATGACTTCGGTAGTATAGACCTTGTTGCCATCCTTATTGGTGTAGGAACCGGTCTGAATCCTGCCGGAAACAACCATCTTTGTACCCTTGTGTAAATACTTCTCCGCAAACTCTGCAGATTTTCCGAAAGCAACACAGGGAATGAAATCTGCTGTCTGCTGGTCATTTCCGCTGTTCTGTCTCTGATTACGTCTGTCAACAGCCAATGTGTATCTTGCTATAGCCAATGAATTCTCTCCCTGAGAGTATCTAACCTCAGGATCACGGGTCAATCTGCCCATCAAAATAACTTTGTTCATACTCAAATTCTCCTTTTATTCTATGCCTCGTCAGCACGAACAACCAAGAATCGAAGAACATTGTCGAGAATGCGGACTCTGGACTCAACTTCTGCCGGTGCAGTGCTCTCCGCATCAAAATGAATGAAGTAATAGAAGCCTTCGCTCATCTTCTGGATCTCATAAGCGAGTTTCTTCTTGCCCCATTCCTCAACTTCCGAGATCTGACCTCCGGCATTCACAACGATTGCCTTAGCCTTTTCGACAACGTCATTTCTGACTTCGTCTTCGATCTTGGAGCTGACGACCAGTGCTAATTCATACTTGTTCATTACGTTTACCTCCTTTTGGACTCTGGCCTGCCACTATCGGCAAGCAAGGATTTTCATATCACGAGCCAACATAATAACACGGATTTTATTTAAATGCAAGCAAATATTTGTATTTTTTTAGTTTTATGCCTTTTGTTTCATTTTATCAAAGGTTGCCGTGATCTCTTCTCCGGGAGCTTTGGTTATAAGGCTTACCACAATGATGCACACCAGGCTTATCACGAAACCGAGAGCCAGAGAGTAAAGACCGGTTGCTTTGTACGGTGTCACTCCTCCCACGATAGGAAGATAATCCCATACGATAACGGTGAGCGCACCGCTCACGAGACCGGCAATGGCACCGGGCAGATTGGTACGTCTCCAGAACAGGCTCATCAGCACCAGCGGACCGAAGGCTGAGCCCAGACCTGCCCATGCATCGGAAACCAGCCCCATAACGGATGAGTCCGGATCTAAAGCGATAACATACGCAATGACCGCAATGGCGATGATGGCAACACGACTGAGAACCATAACCTTTTTATCGTCTGCATCTTTTTTGATAACGCCCTTGTAAATGTCTTCAGCAATGGCAGAAGCGCTGACCAGCAGCTGTGAATCCGCTGTGGACATTATGGCTGCCAGAATACCGCTCAGGAAAACACCGGCGATGATGGGTGCGTTGATCTGCTCAGTGAAGACTTTTTTGATCATCTCTATAAAAACATGCTCAGAGCTGTACAGCGCATCCTCTGCTCCGGACTCCTTGAAAAGATTGTAATTCATATATGCACGGCCGAGAACACCTATAACGCCGGCGGCGCCAAGCGACAGTGTGACCCAGCTGATGGCGATCACTTTGGACTTGTTCATTTCTTTATCATTTTTTACCGCCATGAAACGCACCAGAATATGCGGCATACCAAAATACCCAAGTCCCCAGGCCAGTCCCGATATAATACTGACAGCTGTATTATTATGGAAGAAACTCGTAAAGTTTCCTGTATCTGCTACCCCGTTTGCCTGCAGTGCCTGTGTAACGCTAAGCCCATCCTTGCTCATGATGGCGTATACAGTGATGGGTACCACCAGCAGGCCGACCAGCATCAGTGTTCCCTGTATCAGATCTGTAGTACACACAGCCTTGAAACCGCCGAGGAATGTGTAAGTCAGGATTACCACAGCGCCGATAGTCAGCGCGATCCTGTAATCCAGACCAAAGATTGAATTGAAAAGCTTGCCGCCTGATGCAAGCGCCGATGCTGTATATACCGTAAAGAAAAGGGCGATGATAACGGAAGAAACAGTCATCAGTATCTTCTTTTTGTCGCCGTAACGATTCTCAAAAAACATGGGTAATGTAACGCTGTTGCCCGCCAGTATGGTATATCGGCGGAGAGGCGACGCGACGATGATCCAGTTTAAGATCGTACCGATCAGCAACCCGATACAAACCCAGCCGTCTCCCGACAGACCCGACAGAAAGATCGCACCGGGAAGACCCATCAAAAGCCAGCCGCTCATATCCGAAGCCTGTGCAGACAAAGCAGCCACGAAGGCACCAAGGGATCTTCCGCCCAGGAAATAATCCTCGGCATTGACATTTTTCTTGCTGTAGACCGCACCGATGATGACCATCATCGCCAGATAAAACACCAGTGTAGCCAGAATCCAGCCCATTGTTGAACTCATTTTTTTCCTCCTGATTCTTTTCTTTTTTCTATAACTAAACCACCTGTTATTTCCGCCTGATCCAGTATCCCTGCGGGATTGGCTCTGTGGTCTTTATACGTTTCGGGTACTGCTCCATTATGGCGCCTGCCAGTTCCTCCACACACTCCTGGCAGAACCTTCCTTTAAGGATCGGGCGTCCACACCGCTGACATGAAAGATCCGAGTCATACTCATCCGCCGTGCGTATCAGGCTATCGGACAACAACAGGTTTATGAAATCCGGCGAAACTCCCGTCGCAGACGATATCATATCCGTGATGGCACTCTGATTTTTCTCAAGATAATCGCGAACTTTACCGTAGTCATCATACCCTATATTGCCGCACTTAGGGCACAGAAATTTACCAAATCCCAGAGATTTGTACTCGGCACCGCATTTTTCGCAATGCTCCGGTCTCCTCTTTTCCATTTCCTGTCGCAGATTTCCCGGCATAGGCATGTCCTCCGAAAAAACACAGATTTCAAAGTCATTAATAAGTATGATTTGAGGGTCAATAAGCCTTGAATCATAAATATAAGTTATCAGCTAAGCGCTAAAATGTCAAACCCTGTGAATCGAAATTATAATATCAAATTATATTGAATTATATAGAATTATATAGAATTATATAGTATTATATAACCATTGCAGAATTATATAGCATTATATAGCATTATATAGCTAAACCAAAATTATATAGATGACCGTTACTCACCGGAGGCAGATATGACTAAAAGAAACCCTTATACCATCAGTTTTGGTAAAATCCCGACTCAATATATTAAAAGGCATCATTGATGTTGCTACAAGAGGCATTATATCTATCCGCCTGCCAAGATTCAAAGAATTTGTCGATAATCAGGTACTGTTAGAAGGAATCTGAGATAAGACGTGAACAGCCCCGGAACGTATTAGTCCGGGGCTGTTTTTATTATTGCATCCTATATGTAATGTTCCGTTTCCACTCTGGCGCCGAAGGGTCTCAATGACAGACCTGCGATCTTGAAAAACTGCTTTCCAAATGGAATCCCGATTATGGTGATACACAGAATACAGCCGATCACAAGGTTTGTGAGCGCCATCTCCCAGCCTGATATCAACAGCCACAGAATATTCAGCAGGAAAGATGTGGTCTTGCTGTCATATTCGATCTCTTTACCAAATGGGCTCAGTGATATTGATGCCAGCTTGAAACACTGCACACCGACCGGTATTCCTATTATGGTGATGCACCAGAGTAATCCTGCACAGATCCATGCAAACCAGCTCACCAGTCCTCCGCAAATGATCCATAAAATGTTTCCTATTAATCTCATCTCAAATCATCCTCCGCAAAAAAACAAGCTTACATGAATAAAATAACAGCTCGGATGTGAAATGTCAAATCGCGTTTTTTCTCCTGGGTTTTTACTATCCACCACCACTCTGCTATCACGACAGACAGTGTTATGAAGACAAAATGCATAAGTATATATATCAGATTTCAATTTACAATACAGAATTTACAGACTTCTCCGATCGATACAGATTTGACAGATAAGACAGATTTGTATATAATATGCAGAAATAGTAGATTGTCAAGCAGTATGGAGGTAGCTTATGTTTTCCAATCCATTTTCACCTATATTCGGGGGCAAACCAGATGTCTTTTTCGGTCGCGAGAAGGTGTTAACCCTTTTTGATCATGCTATGATCGATACAGGCAGCGATGACCGCGCAATATTTATCACAGGAACACGCGGCAGCAGAAAAACCGCGCTGTTGGAACAGCTTTCCATTAGAGCAAAGGCTCAGAAGAGGATGGTTATTGATCTCGGACCGGAGAATACTATTTCACAGATTATATACGCCTTGACCGGCTACGATGAAGTGACCAGAACCGTGAATCCACAGGCAAATGTGAACATACCGGGTATCGGAGGTGGCTTAAGTGCCGGTGCCGTTTCCAAAACAGAACATGTAGGAAAACACAACCTTCAGGATCTGCTGCTGGAGGCCTGCTCAAAATACAAAAATGGTATTCTGGTTACTGTTGACGAGATTCAGAAGGTTCCGATCGAAGATGTCTCCTCTCTCTGCAATGCATTTCAAATGGCATCCAGAAAAGGTCAGGACATCATGCTGGCGGTAGCCGGTCTTCCATACGCTTATTCAGATGTTATCAAACACGAGGGATGCACATATTTACGACGTGCAACGCATGAGGAACTTGGTCTGTTCACATGGGAAGAAGCTAATAAAGCGTTAAACTCTATTTTTTCAGAGATCAAAGGATTAAATGTCAGCCAGAACATAGTAGACAAACTGAATCAAGCTTGTTATGGACATCCATATATAATGCAATTACTCGGCTACCATCTTATCCTGCATATAAATGACCATGTTTCAGGGAAAAAACACAATGTTACAGACGATGAGGCTCAGATCGCCATTACAAATGCTATATTTGCCTATGAGCAGCGGGCATTAAAACCTTTACTTGATGAATTACCAGCCGCCGAAAAAACATATTTACTGAATATGTCCGAGGTCTTAAATGCGGATCGTTTGGCGGAAACTTCCGATATTTCCCGCAGGCTTGGCGTAGCTCAGAATAAAACAAGCCGCACCAGATCCTATCTTATAAATCATGGCATCATTGCCTCTCCGGAACGAGGAAAAGTAATGTTCTGCGTCCCTTATCTGGCTGATTATGTAAAAAAAGACAACTATGTCTCAGATGCCGTAACAATAGCAAGACAGCGCAGGGTGTGACAACCCTGCGCTGTGTCTACTTAATCAATTTTCATAATACTCTTTGCTTCATCTACTCGATTGCGGGTCATAACAGTATGTTCCTCACTAATTTGATCTTTTCTCTTCCTTCCTTCTCGACTGCTTCTTATTTCAACTTTTGATTTTGCCCCTGTTGAGAAGATTTTCAAAAAAGATGAAACCAGCGGTATAAAAAAGTTGCTATATAGGGTGAAGGCCTTAATGAGTCGGAAAGGAGGAAGCAAGATTGTGGAAGATGAAAAAATCGTAGAGCTCTACTTATCAAGAAGCGAAGAAGCTATTGCTCAGACGGCGCAGAAATATGGTTCGAGACTCAGAAATATAGCATATAACATTTTGAATGACAGGGAAACGGCTGAAGAATGTGAAAATGATGCCTATCATGAGACATGGAATTTGATACCGCCAAATGAGCCGAGAAATTATCTTTTTGCGTTTGTCGGAAGGATTGTAAGGCATATTGCATTGAATATCTGTAAGATGAGCAGACGGCAAAAGAGATATGCTGTTTATTGTGAGCTTACACAGGAAATGCAGGAATGCATCCCGGCAGACAATGACATTGAAGCAGAAATTGAGGCAGAGTATCTAAGCAGTCTTATTGATGCTTTTTTGGAAATCTATACGGAAGAGCAGCAGAATGTTTTTGTAAGACGATATTGGTATTTTGATTCAGTTGCGGAAATTGCAAAAACATTCGGGTATACGCAAGGTAAGGTCAAATCAATGCTGTTCAGAATGAGAGCGGATTTAAAAAAACGTTTGGAAAAGGAGGGTTATGATATATGAACGATCATGATCTTTTAGAAGCCGTTGGTGGCATAGACGGGAAATACATTCATAATGCGGGAAAAATAAAGCCAAAAAGAAGCAAGTTTTCTTACGTGAAATGGATTGCAGCTGCAGCTTGTCTGTGCGTTATCGTAGGAGGGATTGCCTACATGAATAATATCGGAATTAACACAGATAACACAGACAACACCGATGCTGGGAATGGTGTTGATGGAACAGTGATTCCCGGAGGTGATACTTCTGACGAAGACATTGATCCGGTTATGGGAAGCATCGCTGTATTCCCTTCAACAGAAAGCATGGAAAATGTTGCAGATGCAACGCTTACAGAAATACCAAAAGAAAAACTTCTATCAAAAAATTTTGAAGAAGCTTTAGAGTTAAATTCAGAAACAGTACCTGAGCATCTGATCAGATATCTT
>JAFYAD010000180.1 GCA_017540915.1 Lachnospiraceae bacterium | reverse complement strand
TGTACACGGTTTCATGGACCCCATCATGCGAAAAGAGGGCATGTCACCGGACCAGAAGCTGAGACTCAATATGTACAGGGTGTTGGAGCCGTTGCCTGAGGAAACCGGTAAACTCTCGCTTATCGGCAGTAATGTCTGCATAAGTGAGAGTTCGGATCTTTATAAAGTGGCAGAGCTCTGCGGTTACAATGTTACGCAGATGCCGGAGCTTCACACTTATGCAGACTATAAGAATATGGGCGGTTCATCGTGTTTTGCAGCGGTCGTACCGAACGGCAAAAAGGCGGTGGAGAGTACAGCCTCAAGACTTGGGCGAGAAGGCTTATATATACCGCTTTCTTTTTCTTATGATGAGTGCAGGGAACAAAACAGAGAGCTGTTCAAAACACTGGGCAAATTATCGGACAGCAAAAACATTGATTCGGAAAACCTGTCCGGGAAAACGTACACAGATGATGAGCTTTTGACAAAACTCGAGCAATACGAAGCAGATCAGATAAGGCGATGTGAGGAAAACTATAGTAAGCTGAAATCGTTGATAGGCGATGCTCCGATAGTGATAGATCACACCGCACACCCAAGACCTCTGGGCATGGCAAGATTTCTGCTGGATCATGGGTTTAATGTCAAAGAGATTTATGTTAATGCCGTATCTTTCGAGGAATCAGCTGATCAGCAGTGGTTTCGAGAAAATGCACCGCATGTTAAGTTTGAGATGCCCATCGAGCCTGCCATGAGAGTGAAAGAACGTTTCTACAGAGATGATTCGGGTGTAGCGGTAAAGGTTCTGGCTATAGGAACTCAGGCGGCATGGTTTACCGGAACTGATTATTTCGTAAACATGGTGGAGGGCGGAGATCTTCAGGGAATAGACGGTATAGCACGGTTTGCCGGCATGATGGAAGACGCCTGGCTGCATGAAAAAGACGCATCGGACTTGATCCCGCGTAAGGGATTAGGCTGTGAGAGTTGTATATAAAATGTTTTCTTATGAAATATGGCCCGCATTCTAAAATGTTTTGAATGCGGGCCATTCTTTTTATTTCTGTGCTGCAAGCAGTGCTTCTAATTCGGCAATACGCTTATCTTTTTCAGATAATTTTTTCTTTTGGTCAGCCAATTCTTTCTTTTGGTCAGCCAACTCTTTTTTCTGATCAGCCAGCTCTTCCTCCTGCTCCTTGATCATCCTTTCATAAGTCCGTTGACGCCTGTAATAGTCCTCCCGCGCCCACATCTGCTCTTTGATGATCTTTTCATTGCTGAGAGTGAACATAGTGGTCACGGCATTGTCGATATCCGGATTCTTTTGTGCTAACATACGCAGATCCTCCCATCTTTTAGCTTTATACATTGCAGCCCACTCATCAAGGTGTGAAGCTTTGTCTTCGTCAGTTGCCTTATCTAAACAAGTCAATGATAACACAGACAGGGTGAATTTGTCAGTATATTTTTTGGAAGTTTTAACATTGAGAAGCTGATAGGTGGCATAAAACTCGGGATCATTCGGGAAAAGATCGAAGCCTAAAATCCCAATATGATGTGCAGACATAATGTCGCGATAGTCATCGTCAGGGTTGATGTTGTCGAAGACACGGCAGAGATAGACCAGGGAGCGCTCAGGCCAGTTGTGTTCGTCGAGAACCTGCATTTCGAGATTTACGGTCTTAGTATTATTGATGAGAACATTCACATCTAAGACAAAATCCTTTTGTTCCATTATGGAACCCAACATGATAGGATTCTCGATAGTGGCAGAAGTGATGTCGGTTTTTTTCCAGCCTAAGAGAGATGCGATAAAAGCGGAAAGCACGCTATTGTTTTCCTGCATAAGGGCACGGAAAAGATAATCATTGGTCATTCTAAAGGGGATTTTCCCTTCGAGATTATGCCAGTCTTCGGGAGATGTGTTCGTCTTTGTCAAAGTATTCTTCTTTGTCATATAAAGCCTCCTTAAAAAAGGTATGGTTCTCTTATGTCATAAGGGCATAAGGTGTCCGTTGAAAGTGACTTGTTGGGAAATGGTATGTATCATGATAAAATCAAAAATAGACCTGACGGATTTGCTTTCGATAAAAGATACCATGATGGCGGTCAGAGGTCAATTATTTAAAACAGAGAACTTTTTCGGAAGTTTGTTGTGATATTGCACAAAAATGGCTCAATTATGTTAAGCATGATTGAGCCATTATTTTTTGTCAGAAAGACCAAGCAGATAATCTGCGGAGACTTAATCTCCACATAAAGGATCAGAATGTGAGTTGTGTATTTGGTATTTCCGATAGTAATTTAATGGGAAAAGGTCGTCAGTCATAGGATTGACGACCTTTTTGAAGTTGTAGTGAGAATTTACTCATCTTCTTTGTATTCGAGAATATCTGAAACGTTACAGTTCAGAATAAAGCACAGTGTGTCCAGGGTTGTAGTGGTTATAGGTTTGCCGTGCTTTATACGGTTGATGGTGTTGGCCGATAAACCGTGTTTATATATCAATGCATATTCTGTTATACCATTTTTAATCAAAGTGTTGTAGAACGGCTCGTATGAAATCATGTTATCTACCTCTTGTTTAAATTACCATATTTCTGTGCTGCAAGCCGTGCTTCTAATTCGACAATACGCTTATCCTTTTCAGTTGCCTTATCGATACAAGTCAATGATAAAACAGACAGGGAGGGTGAATTTGTCAGTATATTTCGATGGAATTTTACGTAGAACTGTGATAAAATATTACCCATGTCCATTGAAGATATTGATTTACTGATAAAGGAGGCTATGATGGATTGGAGGAGCTGGTGAACAACATGATCGAAACAGCAGACAAGGCTTTGTATGAGTCCAAAAAGACCCGTGATACATATACAGTGATCGAATTATGATCGTACATGAATATATAAATGCAACCATTTCTAACAAAAACCACACACAAATGTAAGTTTTGATTGGTAGACACACACCTGTGAATGCAATAGAATAATGTTAAAATTCATTGCAAAGGTGGGATAAATATGAGAAAACACTATTTGGACAACATTCGCTGGATCACGGTGGTCATAGTGGTGATCTATCATGTATTTTACATGTACAATGCTGAGGGTGTGCTGGGCGGTTTGGGTAAGATCACCGATCTGCCGGTTCAGTATTATGATGTTTTTCAGTATCTGGTCTATCCGTGGTTTATGCCGGTGCTTTTCATTGTATCGGGGATCAGCGCAGGATTGTATCTGAATTCACATTCGGATAAGGAGTTCATGAAGTCCAGAACCCTGAAGCTTCTGGTTCCGTCAACACTCGGCCTCTTCTTTTTCTATTTTATCCAGGGGTATGTGAGCATGTCCCTTGGCGGTGGATTTGAGGGGCTTGTATCGGAAGGTGTACCGAAACCTGTGATCTTTCTGATCATGGTGATTTCAGGAAGCGGAGTGATGTGGTATATGCACCTTCTGTGGGTTTACTGTGTAGTGCTGGTATTTATCAAAAAAATAGAAAAAGGAAAGCTCTTCAAGATTGGCTCGCGTACTCCGTTGTGGATGATCGCACTTTTTGTTTTCCCGATATGGGGTGCTTCACAGATCCTGAATACGCCTATCATTTCCGTTTACAGGATCGCATTCTATTTTGTGTTTTTCATCCTGGGGTATTATGTTTTCTCTCATGATGAAGTGATCGAAAGGCTCAAGAAGATCGCAGTGCCTTTGATGGTAATAGCAGTGGCGCTGTGTGTTGTCTTTGCTGCCCTGTATTTTGGTGAAAACTATGCGGATAAGCCGATAAACAGAGGCTTTTTATATGCCCTTGATGCCTATGTGGGGTCGCTTGCGGTTATTGCGGGAATGGCCCGTTTCGGAGATTTTTCAAATGCTTTTGCGAAGTGGATGTCAGGACACAGCTTCGGACTCTATATTTTCCATTATCTTGGGATATCTGCAGTGGCGCTGTTTGTGGCCAAACCAAAGCTGATGCCTGCTCCGGCCTGTTATATCTTAAGCCTTGTGGCAGGGTTTATATTCGGTTACGGCTTATATGCCGTTATTTCAAGGATTCCGGTATACAGGTGGCTGGTTTTGGGAATCAGAAAAAGGAGAGATAATGTTCAAGGATAATCTGGTACAGATGAGGAAAATCCAGCATATGACCCAGGAGGATATAGCCGAAAAGCTTGGAGTCACAAGGCAATCAGTTGCCAAATGGGAAACGGGAGACAGTGTTCCGGATCTTGATAAATGTAAGCAGCTTGCGGATATTTTTGGGGTTTCCCTGGATGATCTGGCTAATTACGAACCGGAGCAAAATATGGGTCTGGGTCTGCCACCTAAAGGAAAGCATCTGTTTGGCATGGTGACGGTCGGCGATAAAGGACAGATCGTGATACCGGCAAAAGCCAGAAAGCTTTTTAATATCTCTCCGGGAGATGAACTGGTGGTACTCGGCGATGAAACCCAGGGTATGGCGATCATCAAGGCGCAGCATTTCCTGGCAATGGCCGATGCGATACGCAGGGAAAAGAATTTTTGAGATCCGGGATGAGGAATAAAACACAGAAAGAACAAAACATTTCATAATAAAGCAGAAATAATGCAACTTGGTCACGTGTTTATGCATGTTGGCGGGGTTGCTCTTTTTTTGCACCGACCGGAGTGAAACGGAGACCGAAGTCACACAGGATTGCGATTATCCGTAACACCTTTTGACCCTCAAATCATAAAATATATTTAAAAGAATCATAAAAAATGATATGATAGAATAGTCCTTGCAGTCATTGCCCGGTGTACGGTCGGGATGATCGGAAAGAATACGTTTTTATCAATTCGGGAATGAGTGATATTTATTGTACATAAGATCGGCAACAGCCTGTGATGCTGGCAGAAAGGAGCAGAATATGCCTACGAAAAAAGAGCTTAAAGATTCGCTTAAAGAAATAAAAGAAACAATAGATGAGCTAAAAGATAATATGCTCTCCCATCAGACAAAAGCGAAGATCGAAAAGGGACAGCTTGAAACTATCAATCCGCAGGCTGAAGCTCTTGCAAATGCCGGCAAAAACAAGCAGAGTAAAAAGGGCAGTAGCACAGTGAAAAAGACGGATACACTCCGGAGGCTCTAAGGGTTCAAAGCGAGGAAGATATAATGAACAGATCATACAGGATTCTGCCATGCTATACGGGAGATGTGTCCGGGGCGGCATCCGCTCTTTATGAGTTAGGGGGGATGGTAGTGATACATGATCCTTCCGGGTGCAATTCCACATACAATACGCATGATGAAACACGTTGGTATGACCGGGACAGTCTGATTTATATCAGTGGATTGTCGCAGCGCGAGGCTATCTTTGGCGATGATAAAAAATTCATAGACGACATAGCGGACGCGGCGGGAAAGCTCAAACCGGGATTTATTGCACTGCTCAGCAGTCCCATTCCCTTCATGAACGGTACGGATTTCAATGCCATCGCAAAGCTTGTGGAGGACAGAACCGGCATACTGACCTTCCCGGTGCAGACCAACGGAATGCATGATTATCTCGTGGGAGCGGGAAATGCTTTTGAGGCGGTGGCAAAACATCTGGTGAGAGACAAGGTGAGGCCGGTACGACAGCAAGCCGTCAAGATCAATATCCTCGGGCTGACTCCGTTGGATTTTACCGGTGGTGCGGCAACCCATATAACGGAAGCACTGTCTGACGCCGGGTTTGACATTGTCTCGACATGGTCATGCGGATGTGCTTTTGAGGACGTTGCAAGATCAGGAGAGGCGGATGTAAATCTGGTGGTGTCTGCCACGGCTTATAAGGCAGCACAGGTTTTGAGAGAAAAATATGGCATACCTTGTGTTGTGGGATGCCCGGCGGGAGATCTTGCGAATATCGTATATGATATGATAAAAGAATCATCCAAAGACCGTGAAGACCGCATTGCCTACAGTTGTTCTCATAATACAGTTAAAACATCCGGTAAAAACATACTTTTGATCGGAGAAGCTGTGAAGATGGATTCTTTGGCATGGGCGCTTGAGGAACGGTACAAAGTTACGGCAAAGGTTGCCTGTCCGCTGGAGTTAAACACGGTAAATGCAGCCCCTCTTCTGCGTGATGGAGATGTTATGTGTGACGGCGAAGAGGAGATAGAAGATCGGATAAAGGGGGAGAAATACATTATCGCCGATCCGATGTATTCGCTGATACTGCCGGATGATGCAAAAATATTGGGATTACCGCATCTGGCTTTCTCGGGCCGTGGTTTTATCTGGCAAAAGGATCATGTAAAGGACATTTTTAATATCTTTGAAGACAGGGAACTAGACGATTTTATAAGGTTGTGAGTACCGGATGTTATCCGGGGAGTGTAAATTATTTGCAACTATTTAAATGTTCGGAGTATATATTATGGAGGGACATCATGGGCATGAATGAGACGCCATCGGCGGAGAGAGTGCATATAGGTTTCTTTGGCAGGAGGAATGCGGGGAAATCCAGTATTCTGAATGCGGTCACAGGTCAGGATCTGGCGGTGGTATCGGATGTTCCGGGTACTACGACGGATCCGGTTTCCAAGGCTATGGAGATATTGCCATTAGGTCCTGTGGTGGTCATAGACACGGCAGGATTTGATGACGAGGGAGAGCTAGGTGAGCTCCGGATTAAAAAGACACGGCAGACCTTAAACCGGGTGGATGTTGCGGTTCTGATAGTAGATGCCACGGCGGGGCTTTCAGATACGGACGAAAAGCTCATGTCTCTTTTCGCTGAAAAAAACATACCCTGGATAGTGGCATGGAATAAGACAGATATGCTCAATTACGGTGAAGGCAGAGTATCGAAATCTTCAAAACAGACATCATATGGAGAGAACCACAGTTACACGGAAATATATGTTTCCGCAAAGGATGGCTTCAACATATACGAGTTGAAGGAGGAGATCGCCAAAGCAGGAAAAGTTTCGGAAAGCTCCCGGAAACTGGTGGGAGATCTCATAAATCCCGGAGATCTTGTGATCTTAGTGATACCCATAGATGAATCCGCACCGAAAGGAAGGCTGATCCTGCCTCAGCAGATGATGATAAGGGATATACTGGATCACGGCGGAATGGCGCTGTGTGTTAAGGAAACGGAGCTGGCAGATGCGATTTCCGCTTTGAACGGAACAGATAAAAAGATCAGTCTGGTCATAACCGACAGTCAGGCTTTCGAATATATTGCGGGTATTGTGCCGCAGGATATAAGACTCACATCTTTCTCGATACTGATGGCGAGATATAAGGGACTGTTAGAGGATTCGCTGAAGGGTGTCAGGGCTGTGGAGAATCTGAAGGACGGAGATAAGATACTCATCAGCGAAGGCTGTACTCATCACAGACAATGTGGAGACATTGGCACGGTGAAGATTCCCGGATGGCTTAAAAAACACACCGGTAAGGATCTTGTGATCGAGACCTCATCAGGAACGGGATTTCCGGAAGATCTGAGTGAGTATGCCATGGTGATACATTGCGGCGGATGCATGCTGAATGAACGGGAAATGCGTTATCGCATGAAATGTGCCAAGGATCAGAACATACCGATGACCAATTACGGGTTAGTGATAGCGTATATGAAGGGTATCCTGGAGAGATCCGTAGATATCGGTATTAACCTGTGATACGGAAGACGAAGACATGCATACAAAGAAACGAGGCATATTACATGATGTAATATGAGATATAATACATTTAGTATGAGAATGCATAGGATGAAATCAGGTTTTGACCCCTGATTCGTAATATGATTCAAGGGTCAAAAGCCTGACTTCACGGCAAGCTTGCTTGCCGGTGGAGGCAAGGCTTATTGACCCGCCCCGATATGAGCAAGAAGTGGGACGAAGTCACACGAGATTGCGAATATCGGGCAGGATTGTGGGAGTGCGAAGCACGAAACAATCCGTGAATCACCTTTTGACCCTTAAATCATAATATAGGGAGATTAGTAAAAATGTTACCTTCGGATATAATATGGATGACAGATAAATTACAGCAGGAACAGGACCTTCCCGATGATGAACTCAAATACTTTCTGGAAAAGGAATTCTCGCAAGCTGATGAGGATTATCTGTATCACAGTGCGGATGATGTCAGAAAACATTTTTATGGCAATGATGTTTATCTGCGCGGGTTGATCGAGTTTACCAACTACTGCAAAAACGACTGCCTGTATTGCGGCATAAGACGCAGCAACAGGAATGCTGAAAGATACAGATTGAAAGAGTCCGATATATGGGACTGCTGCAGAAAGGGCTATGAGCTTGGTTTCAGAACTTTCGTTTTGCAGGGCGGTGAGGATCCGTATTATACGGATGATAAGATCTGTGAGATAGTAAGGGGTATAAAGAGAGAATACCCGGATTGTGCAGTGACACTGTCCATAGGTGAAAAGGAGCGCGATTCATATCAGGCATATTTTG
>JAFYAD010000179.1 GCA_017540915.1 Lachnospiraceae bacterium | reverse complement strand
TGGAACATCCCGTTCTTTTGGTCTTCTCTGTTCCTCTGTTCGATTATGTTATAGCACTTAAATTAGCACTCGTCAAGTGGGAGTGCTAATAATTATTGTAAAATATTTATGAATTATATAAACTGATTATTTTGCCTTCATCTGATCATCTGCCCATTGGTAGAGAGTACCCACTATTTTTGTGCAACTTGCTAACATACATGTACATAAAAGTTTGTTTAAAATCTCTCTTGAATAATGTGGTTTAAATGTGCTATTTTATTAGTCAACGAGTGGCAGTAACTGCGTAAATCCAGTTATTGCCGCTTATTTTTTTATCACAGGATGTGAAAAAATGAACGGAAACGAGAACAGGTATCTTGGAGAAGAGCCGGTAGGGAGCCTGATGCAAAAGTACGCCATACCCTGCATCATATCACTGCTGGTGGGAGCACTTTACAACATCGTGGATCAGATATTCATAGCAAATGCCAGCTATCTGGGATCCTATGGTAATGCGGCAAATACGGTGGTATTTCCACTGACCGTTATTGCTCTTGCCATAGCAGTCATGATCGGAGACGGGTGCTGCGCTTTTGTTTCATTAAGCCTCGGAAAGCAGGAAAGCGACAGGGCAAGGAAAAGCGTAGGCAATTCCATCGTATTGATGATCGTAGGCAGTCTGATTCTTATGGCACTGTATCTTATATTCAGTGACGGGATACTGACCATGTTCGGCGGTACTGTAAATGCCGAGACGTTCAGATATTCCAAGGAGTATTTCTTTTATATCACCCTTGGCATCCCCTTCTATATGTTCGGGCAGGCAATGAATCCGGTGATCAGGGCAGACGGAAGCCCCAAATTTGCGATGGTTTCAACGCTTGCCGGGGCAGTGATCAATATCATCCTTGATCCGATCTTCATTTTTGGATTCAAATGGGGAATGATGGGAGCTGCCGTGGCTACGGTGATCGGTCAGATAGCAACAGCGGTTCTGGCAGTATGGTACATCGTCCATATGAAGATCGTAAAGCCGGGTAAGGCAGATTACAGGTTGAATGCTGGTATCGTGAAGAGGACTCTGGTACTGGGTGTGACCAGCTTCCTGTCACAGATATCTCTTGTTGCTGCAATGGCTGCGATCAACAACATGATCCGAAAATATGGTGCTATGGATGAGATCTTCGGGCAGGAGCAGTACGCGCAGATCCCAATGGCGGTGGTCGGCATAGTCATGAAGTTCTTCCAGATCGAGATCTCCATCGTAGTCGGCATGGCTGCAGGATGCATACCTGTCGTGGGATATAACATGGGTGCAGGACTAAAAGACAGGGTAAAGAAGCTCTTTACAACACTGCTCATAGCCGAGGCGTCGGTTGGTGCAGTTGCACTTGTCATAGTTGAGCTGTTCCCCGGCGCATTGATCGGTATCTTCGGTGCAGCCAATGAGAGCGCGTATTATACTGCATTTGCGATCAAGGCATTCAGAGTATATCTTTGCATGATGATCTTTGCCTGTGTGAACAAGGCTTGCTTTATCTTCTTGCAGGCAATGGGGAAAGCCATGGAGTCAACGATCCTGTCCATGGTAAGGGAGATCGTATTCGGAGTGGGCTTTGCACTTCTGCTGCCGCTTAAATTCGGACTGGACGGCGTGCTGTATTCCATGCCGCTGTCAGATATACTTACATTTCTCATAGCATTATTCTTGATCATACAGACATACAGGGAACTGAATACAGAAAAGACTGGAAGGACCGTGTTGTCAGCGGACAGAGCAAAGAATTATGCCTAAAATCCATATATAACAAAGAGGATGGGCGGGTAGCTGCGTTTTTGGCGCGGCTACCCTTTTTTTATTACAGAGGGAAAGCCACAGCCTCATCATATAACTGCTTCAGTGTCCTGATGAACTCCTGCAGGCTGTCGCGATTGTCAGTCTTATGAGTGCATAGCACGCAGTCAAAGGTATCCTTGCAGTCATAAGGAATCCAGGCAAACTGCCCGCTGTGATCATTCAGGAAACCGGGAGCAAGGCATATACCCCGTCCGGCAGCCACATTGGTAAGGGTGGTTTCGTGATCGGCACTGTTGAAATAGCTGATTTTCCCCGATGACATAAGTTTTTGCTGGACAGAGCGAAGAAGTGCCGGGGATCCTCCGCCGACCATGAGAGTTCTGCCGTAAATATCCTCATCGGTAATGATATTCTTTGAGGCAAGGGAATCATCCTTGTCAGTGATCAGATATATGTGACTTTTGAACAGCTCGTGGACAATCGTGCCTGCGAGCTGTTTTGTGTGTTCCTTCAGTGTAAAGAGTACGTCAACCTCGTTTTTTAAGAAGGAGTCCATACCATTTTCATACTGGAACTTCGGAGTGATCTGCACATGTGACTGTCCCTCTTCAAAGATGCGGATGGCCTCCGGAAGGAAGTATACAGCCTGTCTTACCATAAGGCTGATGCTTATGCTGTCTCTGTATTTAGCGCTGAAATTCTGTCCCTGCTCGATGGCGCGTTTCATATCCTCTCGCATACTTACCAGAAAACTCACAAACTGCTGACCGGCGGGAGTGAGCGTTGCTCCCTTGCCGTTTCTTTCAAAGATATCAAAGCCAACTTCTTCTTCCAGAAGCTTTATCTGATAGGAAAAGGTAGGCTGGCTGACAAAGAGATTTTCCGAGCCTCTTGAGAAGCTCTGTGTCCTGGCAAGCTCTATGCAGTAATCTATCTGTTTTGTGGTCATAATAACCTCCGATGATCGCGGTATTTAAATATTAAATAAGGTATTTAACCTTTCTATTGGACATTATAACCCGCCTGTGTAATAATGTAAACAGGAAAACAAAGAAACTACAGCACAGGAGCTGAAAACTACCAAACGGAGGATACTAAGATGGCAAAGACATTGATAGCATTTTTTTCAAGAGCGGACGAGAACTATTTAGGCGGAGCAATGAGATATGTAAAGGTGGGAAACACTGAGATAGTGGTAGGACTTATGAAGGAACTGATCGAAGCAGACACCTTTAAGATCGAGATGAAGGATCCCTATTCACCGGTATATATGACCTGCATAGATGAAGCAAAGAAGGATAAACAGAATAACGCAAGACCGGAGCTTACGAACTATCTTGAAAGCATTGATGACTATGACACCATCATCCTCGGATACCCGAACTACTGGGGAACAATCCCAATGGCAGTTGCCACATTCCTTGAGAGATATGATTTTACCGGGAAGACGATACTTCCTCTTTGCACCAACGAGGGAAGCGGCATGGGCTCCAGTGAGAGTGATGTAAGAAAAGATGCCAGAGGCGCCGAGGTTAAGAGCGGACTATCCATAACCGGGAGTCAGGCTGCAGACTCCAAAGGCGCGGTAGAGAAGTGGTTTAGGGCAAACGGGATCATGTAAGAAGTTTAAGTTTCGAAGGAAGGAAAAGATGGAATACGAAGCAGGATATGTATATAAACTGATGGATCAGGGCGGCCCCACGGATAACAGGGAGCCGTATTTTAAGGAAGCCGTTGATGAGATGATGAGAGCAAGGGTACTGTGCGCCAGAGCGAATGCCAAGATGCCGGATGATCCCACCTATGTAAATGATCTGGAAGAACTGTTTGGCAGAAAGCTTGATGATGTGAGGATCCTTACACCTTTTATCTGTGATTTCGGAAACAGGGTGAAATTCGGCAAGGGGGTATTTTTAAATCACTCAGCAATCCTGTCTGCGTCAGGCGGCATTGAATTTGAGGACGGCGTGATGTCCGCACCGGGACTTAAGGTAGCAAGCATCAATCACGACATGAATGAGCGTCATACAAAATACACCTACGGAAAGGTACTTGTTAAGAAAAATGCATGGCTTGGTATGAACGTAACAATATGCCCAGGTGTTACGATTGGAGAATACGCTGTAGTGGCTGCCGGAGCCGTCGTTACAAAGGACGTACCTGCTTATGCAGTGGTAGGCGGAGTACCAGCGAAAGTGATCAGAATGCAGGATCCTTCGGAGCAGAGGGAATAAGCCTATGAGTGACGAAGAAGAGATCAGGGAATTATATAGACGATATTGGAAATGCATGGTAGATAAGGATGCGGACGGACTTAGGAGCCTCATGTCGGCTGATTATTATCTGATGCATATGACCGGAGTGAAGCACAACATATTAAAGAAGGGAGACTTAACACAATGGAAAGCATGATCTTAAACAACAAACTGGAATGCCCGGTAGTCGGAATCGGAACGTTTATGCTCTCACCTGCAGATGCAGAGAACAGTGTGAGGGAAGCTTTGAAGATGGGATATCGCCTGGTAGATACTGCTAACGCATATGTGAATGAGCGTGCAGTCGGAAGAGGGATGAAGGACAGCGGTGTAAAGAGAGAAGAGATCTTCCTGTCCACAAAGCTCTGGCCCAGTGAATATGAAAACGATAATGCAGTAGACGAGACACTTGAACGCCTCGGGGTAGACTATGTGGATCTTCTTTACATCCATCAGCCTGCAGGCAACTGGCTCGCCGGATACAGACAGCTTGAAAAGGCTTATAAGGAAGGCAAGGCAAAGTCCATCGGTATCTCTAACTTTGAAGGGAAATATATTGAAGAACTTCAAACGAAGTGGGAGGTCGTTCCCCAGTTCATCCAGGTAGAGGCTCATCCTTATTTCACACAGAAAGAGCTTCGCAAGACTCTTGATAAGTATGACATCAAACTGATGAGCTGGTATCCGCTCGGTCACGGCGATAAGTCGCTCATAAATGAGCCGGTATTTGCAGAACTTGGAAAGAAGTATGGCAAGAGTCCTGCACAGATCATTCTCCGCTGGCATACACAGATGGGATTTGTCGTGATACCGGGAAGCAAGAATGTTGATCACATCAAAGATAATCTGAATATTCTTGATTTCAAGCTTACAGATGAAGAGATGGCAGAAATAGCAAAGCTTGATAAGGATGAGAGATATTATCACCGAACCGATGAGCAGCTTGTAGGATTTGCGGCTTGGAAGCCGGACTTCGAAAAAGCCTAAAACATGGTAAATAGTGTATTTTTTGCGGTTATGTCTTGAAAAATGGCACCCAAGTATTTATAATTACATTCGGGTTAGCGATGCCTAACGCGGGTAAAAGGGGGCTGACAATGATGGGGAACTTTAATGATATCGGGATAGACAGTGAATTGGACTGGGACAGGATAACGCATCTGGTTAAGCTGGGGATCATAGCGGCGCTTA
>JAFYAD010000017.1 GCA_017540915.1 Lachnospiraceae bacterium | reverse complement strand
GACATAGCCCATTTTAGATAATGCTGTATGAACCATTACCGTATGGCCTTTCGTCAAATCTACAGAATGCAGCGCATTTACGATTTCATTTTTTGTAATTGGTTTCAAAACCATATCTCCCCTAACAGTTTATATTAAAACCCGCTAATAAGTTGTCAAGGGGTTTAACCCGCTTTCTTTCACTATTCTTAACAGGTAAAAATGTGTGCCTTTAATAAAGCTGTCCTCAAATCGCATTTAAAGCCAGCTTAAATATATATGAAAACGCTGGCCGTCAGGCCTGCAATTCGAGGCTGTTTAAGTATGCCTTTACACGAGCGTAGTATATACGCAGGAACTTATTACACCCGGCAACCATATATACGTAATAAGGTTTGCCTTCGGCTTTTTTACGAGCTACAAAACGATATACCGGATCACTATCCATCTTGCGCTGACACAGACATCCCATGACCTGAAACATGCTTTTTCGAAGCTCGGAGGATCCTCTCTTGGAGATATGACGGCTCTTGGCTTCAAACTTACCCGACTGATACGGGGGTGCATCGACACCGGCAAAAGCAATGAGGTTCTCTCGCTTCGGAAACCTGCGAACATCCCCGATCTCTGCCATGATCTGAGGACCGAGTGTTGTTCCGACACCGCCCATGTTCAGAACAACAGAATACTCAGGCAAGGTAGATGCAAGACGATCCATTTCCTTCTGGGTTGCCGTGAGAGCTAATGATATATTTGATAACTCTTTGGCAGCTCGCTGGATCAATGCCTTTGTATGATCGTTTTTAGGCAGGCATATGCCGCATGACTGATCGTATCCGTAAAGAAATATACAAAATCAGCATTCTCCACTATAGATGCCGGTATGGTCCCGTTAGGTGTAGCACTTATATACTCCCAGTCCGGGAAATTCAATCTCATCTTTGTTACCCAGCTGCTGTGTCCGCCTATGATTATGATCTTAAGCTCATTAAGATAATCCTTCATTTCCTGCAGAGGCACCGAATCATCAACAGCTTCTTCCGTAAGGCTATATACGTGCTCCCTTAATGCTGCAAGCTCCCTTCGATCATACTCAAGATCCCTGTGAAGCGACCTACTCTCTTCTTCAAGTCTCTCTTTTCCTGACGTATGTAATCATCTTTCATATCTATTTCTGCTCAATTTCTTCTAATTCTTTGATCCTGCCCTTAAAATACTCTATTGTTTTCTGAAGCCCTTCTTCAAGCGCGATCTTCGGCTCCCAGCCAAGTTCCTTTCTGGCTAGGCTTATGTCCGGTTTCCTCTGTGTCGGATCATCAACGGGCAGTTCTTTGTATATGATCTTTGATTTAGAGTCCGTCATCTCTATAACCTTCTCCGCGAGCTCCTTTATTGTAAATTCACCCGGGTTACCGATATTTACTGGTCCGGTGAAGCCATCCCGGCTGTTCATGAGCCTTATCATGCCTTCGATCAGATCATCAACATAACAGAAGCTCCTTGTCTGGCTGCCGTCACCGTAAATCGTAATGTCATCCCCGTTAAGAGCCTGTACTATGAAGTTACTTACAACACGCCCGTCACCCATATCCATCCTGGGACCGTAAGTATTAAATATCCTCATGACCTTTATATCAACCTTATGCTGCCTGTGATAATCAAAGAATAAGGTCTCTGCAACTCTCTTTCCTTCATCATAGCAGGCTCTGGGTCCTATCTGATTCACGTTTCCCCTGTATTCCTCCTTCTGGGGATGCATCTCGGGATCACCGTAAACTTCACTCGTGCTTGTCTGCAGGATCCTTGCACCTGTCCTCTTGGCTATACCAAGACAGTTGAATGCTCCGTAAATACTTGTCTTTGTTGTATATATGGGATCCTGTTGATACCAGATGGGTGATGCCGGGCAGGCCAGGTTATATATCTGATCACATTCGATAAATATGGGCTCTATGATATCATGCCGGATAAACTCAAAATAGTTATTATCCATAAGATGACGGATATTTCTCTTGGCAGAAGTCCTGAAGTTATCCATGCATATGACATCATTACCTTCATTTACAAGACGCTCACACAGATGACTGCCTAAAAAGCCTGCTCCACCGGTTACTAAGATTCTTTTTCTGTCGTGCATTATTATTCCTTCCTTCCCGAAATTCTACATTTCCTGCAGGTTGCATTTTTCCTACCGAACTTATCAATTTCATCATTATATGTCAAGAATGGCAATTCATAACTGCCGTTGTTTATTTCTCCACCTCTCAACTCTCTTAGCATTCCCCGACTTTTCCTCGAGATCATATACTACTTTTTTATAAGGAAGATACATGGTCACAAGTTCTGTGGTCAAGCCAAGTTCTTTAGCCACAAGACTGATAGAACCAAGCTTTTCATATAGTCTTGCCACTTCCCGGCTGCGTTTTGTGCTAAAACAACCACCCGTTATCAATATCTTCCTGAGCTTGGCAGTGCTCAGATCTATTCCATGTTCTTTTAACAGAGTCTTCTTAAATGATATAAGGTTGCATCCAGGGGATATATGACTTACGATTTCTTCCTTCCGGGTCTCCTTATCCATGCAATAGAGAATCACAACCCCGAACATCTTGTGAAATGGGCCGGTGAGATCATAGACAAAGGCATAAGAACGGTGAACATGTTAGGATGCCACGACGGTATCCCGCTCCTTGACTTAAAAGGGCTTCTTTCGGAAGATGAGATCGCAGAACTTATAGAGCTCATCGTGTCACGCGGAGGCTATGTCAAGGATCTGCACGGCAGGAAAAACATGTATAATCAGGTCAATGCCACCTATTACAGCGCTCTGGGCGAAAGCGATAAGAAGCTGTTGTTCGTACGTGCCGTACAGCTGTTCATGCCCGGCAAGCCGCAGGTATGGTATCTCGATCTGTTCGCGGGCAAAAATGACCATAACGCGGTTGCAAGAGCCGGCGAGAACGGACATAAGGAAATAAACAGAACGAACCTTACAACAGGGCAGGCGGATAAATTGCTTAAAAAAGACGTCGTAAAGGAACAGCTCCGTCTTCTCAGGCTTCGTAAAACACACCCCGCTTTTAACAGCAACAGCATCATAACCGTCACACAGGATGAAAGAAGGGTATGCTTTACATGGAAATACGGAACACACCGTATCTCTCTGACCGCCGACTTTAACGATCATTCATATGCGATAGAGTCAAACGCGTAAAGTATATCAGACAAACCTAAACCATCCAAAGTCGAAATTGCTTCCGGGAAGAAAAATGAAAGAAGCACTCCATCTCCCCGAGCGTGGGGATATAGGGAAGTCCATCTCTTTTAAATCCACGCTCTCGGAGAATTCAAGTATCTCCGTCACTTCAGTACCATCCACCGCACTTTTCAGATGAAGATGTATCGTATTTGTTCCGCCCTTTGCCCTTCCATATAACATGATACCGGAAGCTTTGCCGGGCGAAAAATCCATTTCCCCGAATGACAGGGTTACATTATTGCCTATATCTTCTACCAAATCATCCTTTTTCGTGAACCTGTCACCGTATATCGACCCGGCATCGGAAGCACTGATAATGTGCCATGCCCTGTTCTGTTTCTCAAATGAGAAACCTTTTATATGTATCTTATCCCTGACCCTTAAGCTTATCGTATTAACACCCGCAAGCCTTCTGTCAAGCTCCCAGGTTTCCGGCTGATATACATTCCAGATCATCTTCTTGCGGTATACCCTGCTTCCCAGAAGCTGCGCAGTTTCAGTTCCGGGAACGCCCCTCCATATCTCAATATCATAAGGTTCATCCGACAGAGCAAATATATCGACAGTTATTTTATCCGAACCATCAACTCCAAAATCAATTCCTTCGTAAGTAACAACCGTTATGCCGTCCCGCCCCGTCGCTATACCCTGCTCATTTCCGGCAGATACTTCTCCTTCAGAGCCGCTGTAAAGACCGGCATATATATATCCGTACGGATCTAAAAATGCGGTTCCCAGACCTTGTGCGCTGAATTCAAGCTCCGAGATAACCCTTGCATGATCCGCCCCGTTATCCGCCTCGCACCTTACCCTGAATTCACCGTCTCCCAGAGCAGTTACGACTGCTTTTGCGCCTTCTCCTTCAACCTTTGCTATGTTGGTCTTTACACCTTTATTATTTAACACCCTGAAGATAAGTCCGCTGTCGTCAGCCCCCTGCGGCAGCACGCTCGCCTTAACCGTTACCGTCCTGTTATCAGGGCTTAATTCCCTGACGTTCTCAGATGTTAAGCGTATAGCCCTTATATCATTAGACGGCACCGGTTCTGCTTCTATCCGGGGCAATATATCTTCGTATGCTTTTTTAACTATGACCAGCGCCCTGCCGGAAAACAGCCTCCGTGTGTCCGACTTATAACTGTCGTAATCCGAGCTGTCACCGTTGTCAAAACCGATAAGGGTTCCGTTCTTTACCGTAACTTTGACATGATCATTGGCATTCTCGACTACGAAGCCGTTCTCATCTATTGCCGTTATACTTGTAAAAACAAGGTCGTCCGCATCCGATGTTTCGTCTGTATTAAGCTCCAGTCCGCACGTTTCGCCAAAGGATCTCTTTACATCCGCAGCAACAGCCTCCCCGTTCTCATCATATGCCCTTGCTTCAAGCACACCCCTTTCAAATATTACGCTGTAATCCGCAATGATATGCTGACCGCTTCCCTCTTCATGGTCAAGCTTCTGCTTCCCAAGGCTTTTACCGTTTAAGAAAAGCTCAACAAAGGGTGCGTTGCTCGCGACTCTTACATCTATCCTCTGACCCTCGTTAAAATCCCAATACGGAAAAATGTGCACAAAAGGATCTTCCTTCATTTTTACCCAGGCGGATTTCCACACATAATAAGCATCCTTAAAGAAGCCTGCCGTATCTATAAGACCAAAATATGAATTTTTCGTATGATAAGGCGTGGGCTCACCTATATAATCGTAGCCCGTCCATATGAACTGTCCGAGCGAAAACTTAAGATCCCTGTCGGTACAGATGCAGTATTCAAGGCTCTTTGCACCCCAGCTCGTATTAGAGTTCCCAAGGGACGAGCACTGCAGATCAGAATCCGATATAATGGTTTCGGCAAGAGGAAAATGATATATACCTCTGCTCTGAACGAGCGAATATGTCTCACTGCCATATATTACCCAATCCGGATGTTCTCTGTGATGCTGCTCATAACATCGTTCGGCATAATTATATCCGACCGCATCAAGCTCCTCAGCACACCTTTGCGCGTTCTTCCAGGGCATATAATCCGAAGCAATGGTCACATACGCATTTATTTCAGGATCATAGCGCCTTACTTCATCCCGGAGAAGCTTCGTTATCTCAAGCCCCCTTTCATCGGCATGCGTATCATATATCTCGTTGCCGATGCTCCACATAAATACACAGGGATGATTCCTGTCGCGCTTAACCCAGCTTGCGACATCCCTTTTATACCATTCGGAAAAAAACCTCGAAAAATCATACTCCGTCTTTGGCCGCTCCCACATATCAAATGATTCCGAAATGACAAGAAATCCCATCTCATCGGCAAGCTCCAATACAGCCGGATCAAAGGCATTGTGTGCAAGCCTTAAGGCATTTGCCCCCATGGCCTTTATTTGCTTGAGTCGTCTTTTGAATGCACATCTGTTAAATGCCACTCCCAGAGCGCCAAGATCGTGATGGATGCATACTCCGTTAAGCTTTAAATGCTCATCATTAAGATAAAGACCTTCATCGGGATCAAGCTTTATGTCCCTGAAGCCTGTCCTTACCGTCTCCGTCTGCATAACCGCGCCGGAATCATCAAGGAGTGAGATTGCAAGATCATAGAGCACCGGTTCCTCTATGCTCCACTCCTGCGGCTCCTTTACGGTAAGAGTGATGTCTGTATCGCCGTGTCTTTCCAAAGACACGATCTGCACCCTTTCCCCGTTTCTGTCACTAAGCTCACAGCTTATCTTATACTTTCCGCCGTCATTCCCTGTAACTTCTGCTGTCACATGCAGAAGATAATCCCTTCCCGACTTCACGGCATGTGTATATATCCCGTTTTCGGGGATATATACATCGTCATATTCACACAGCCACACATTTCTGTAAATACCTGCTCCGGTGTACCATCTTGCGCTCGGATACCTGCATCTTGCCGCTACACAGATCTCATTGACACCGGGGGATACAAGGTGGCTCACATCAAGTACAAACTGTGTGTATCCGCTCTTCCATTCATCGGCTTCCCTGCCGTTTATATAGACGATACTGTCCATATATATGCCGTCAAATATGAAGGTATAACGCCTGCCCTCCACAGCCTCAAAGGAGTTAAGATACCATCCGTTCCCATCTTCATAGAAGCTTCGCGGATTATCGATCATCCAGTCATGAGGGATCAAAACATCCGCAAAATCACCCCTGTGCTTCATCACGGTATCATAATCCGTATCCGGTAATGTTTTCAAAAACCTCCAGTTATCCGTAAACAGTTTTTTCATACTCTGCTTCCCCATCTCCTGAACATCAATCTCTCCTGCCTGCCGACCGCCGCAGTGCTGTCACTTAAGTATAACAAAGCTCCCCGCCCCCATCTCAAGCCGGTCGCCATCCACATCTGCGGTCCCTATCAGGTATACCGCCTTCTTACCGGCAAACTCCTTAAGCGCTGCTGACATCCTCTCATCAGAAGGATTTACCACACATATGGCATTACCCCTTACATACACGAAGGGCTTACCCTTCTCCCCGAGAAGCACGCTAAAATCACTGTCGGCATCAAAATCGCTCCCGCTCCCACGCATCATGAAAATGTCACGCACCACATGAAGAAGTGAAGCCTCATCTTTAAGTGCATCTTCCACATTCGGGGCATCAGCAGATTCATCCACCGGAAGGTACAGCTCGTCCTTTGCTGCTTCCGAAAATCCCCTGTTGGTCCCACCGTTCCACTGCATGGGCGTACGGCTTCCGGTCCTTGTGTAGCCGCCTTCCTTAGTGGCTACCGGCAAGTATCTCATCCCTATTTCATCCCCGTAATACATAAACGGTACGCCAGGAAGCGTGAAGAGCGTCGCGTATGCAACCTTAAGCTCCGGTATGGTAAGATTCTCCCGCGGACGGGTTGTATCATGATTGCAACTGATAAGAGAGATATATCCCCTTCCCTTTATCTCCTCAAGCCTCGGAACATATTCATCCAGAAACCGCGTTATATCACCCTTTCCGTCTGCCTTAAAATAGCTGTGATCCCCGCCCGGGGTTTCATAATCACGAAGCAGTGAGTTATATCCGTTTCCTCTCCAGTTTAAGAAAAAATCCATATCAAAACCGGCACCCATAATTGCCTGATGGGAGTTGTTCCACTCCGCCACAAATGCCGCTTCGGGATAATCCTTTCGCACTGACTCAAAAATATCCCGCCATACCCTGCAGGTTCCGCTCTTCTCTTCATCATCGTCCTTTACCAGGGAATCCGCCATATCAACCCTGAACCCGTCGCATCCCAGCGACAGCCAGAAGCGTATAACATCCTTGACCGCTTCTCTCGTCTTAAGACAGTCAGGATCGTCCATACCCTTCTGCCAGGGCTCTTCGGGATTAAGGAAACCGTAATTAAGTGCCGGCTGGCATTTGAAGAAATTAAGCATGTAGGTTCCGTTACGCTCACTTTCTCCGCCTATATAGGGATGCCCCTTTATGCCCTTTATCCACCAATCCGTCCAGATATAGCGGCCGGAATACTCGTTTTGCTCCGCCTTACTGCTTTCAAGGAACCACGGATGCTCCTCCGATGTATGCCCGGGAACAAGATCAAGAAAAACCCTGATCCCCTTCTCGTGAGCAGCATCGAAAAGACGACACAGATCTTCATTGCTGCCGTATCTTGAAGCTGTCTTCCTATAATCCCTAACATCATATCCCGCATCCTTGAAAGGGGAATCGAAGCACGGATTGATCCACAGGGCATTTGCTCCCAGCTCCTTTATATAATCAAGCTTCCTTATAATACCCTCGAAATCCCCTATCCCATCCGCATTACTGTCATAAAACGACTGTGGATAAATCTCATAAAATACCGCTTTTTTAAGCCAATCCAACATATTCTCCTCCGCAATACTTAATGGCATTAACCTTTGACCGCGCCGCCGGTAACACCTTCAACATAGTAGTTCTGAAGCGCCATGAACAATACCGTAACCGGAATCGCTATAAGTATCCCACCCGCGCAGAATCTCGTGAAATACCCCTGGTAGTCGTTCGTCCATACCCACCTTGTCATCGCCACCGCAACATTGTAGCTCTCATCATGTCCGAAAGCCACATATGAAGCAAAGATATAATCACACCACGGGGCCATAAACGCTACAAGTGCTGTGTAAATGATTATAGGCTTGCTCATCGGTATGATCATGGTAAAGAAGATCCTTGCTCGGGATGCGCCGTCTATCCTTGCGGCCTCATCCAATGCCTTCGGTATTGTGTCAAAATACCCCTTGCAGACATAGTATCCCATGCCGGAGCTCGCTACCGAAACAAGGATAAGTCCGGGAACCGCTCCTGCCTGCGTCATTCCAAACTGCTTTAACAGGAAGTACAGACAGATCATTGTAAGGAAGCCCGGGAACATTCCCAATATCAGCCAGAACCGCATGAGCAGCTCGCGACCGGCAAAACGCATCCTGGATAACGCATAACTTACACAAAGGATGATCATAGTCTGCAAGATGGATACAAATATTGCTATTACCAGCGTATTCCCATACCATCTTAGGAAATTCGTCTGACCCGAAAACAGAAATCTGTAGTTATCCAGCGAAAAATGCTTCGGAATAAGATAATCAACCATACCTCCGTATTCGACCTTGGGATCATAAGATCTGAAGCTCTGCAGCAACAGTCCGGCAAAAGGGAACAGCCATATAATGCTGATCATTATCAGAACAATGTATACCCAGACTGTATTTGCCGTTTTTTTCCTGCTCATACTGCTATTATTATCCGTTTTGCTCATTGGAATCCCTCCTCGTCCCTTACAGAAGGCAGCCTGTTATATACGACCATCGTCACCACGGCAGTTACAATGAAGACCATGATACCGAGTACCGCAGCCATCTTGTAGTTTGTATCGTTGACCGTCATCTTATACAGCCATGTCACCAGAAGATCCGTTGACCCTGCTTTATTTGCAAGCTTCATTGACTGTGGTTTGCCCTGTGTAAGCAGATAAATAACATTGAAGTTATTAAGGTTGTTCGTAAACTGCGTCAGGAGAAAAGGTCCGGTTACAAATAACATATAAGGAAGTGTTATGCTCTTAAACATCTGCCATCCCGTAGCCCCGTCAACCTTAGCGCTTTCATACAGTTCCGCCGGTATGTTCATCAGAAGTCCCGTTGCAATGAGCATAAGATACGGGATTCCGATCCAAATGTTTACAACGATTATCGTAATGCGCGCGAGCATCGGATCAACCCAGAACTGTATCGGCGAAGATATAAACCCCCATTTCAGCAGGTATCCGTTTATAAGACCGTCATTTGCAAACAGCTTCATTACATACAGCAAAGATACAAACTGTGGAACCGCTATTGTAAGTACAAGTATTGTCCTCCACAGCTTTTTAAGCTTTACCTCTTTCTTGTTTATCAGTATAGCCACCGCAAGTCCGAGAAAATAGTCAATAAAGGTTGCAAAGAATGCCCATACAAGCGTCCATGCAAGTACCTTGAAAAATGTCGGAGCCATGCCCTGTGTTCCGAAGGACAAAAGGTTTTTGAAATTGTCAAGTCCCACCCATGTAAACAGATTCGTTGGCGCCTGATGTTTGTCATCATAGTTAGTAAATGCGATGCATATCATAAATATGATGGGTACAACGGTAAACAGGAACACGCCGCTTACAGGTATCGCAAGCAGTGTCTTGTCAAAATGTCCGTCAAAGAGCGAGCTTAACACTTTTTTGTTTGAGGGCAGTGTCTTGCCTGCCTTGAGAAGCTCCTCCTGTTTCAGATTGTCCTTAATGTTCAGATACCAAAGAAAAACAAAGACAGCTATGACTATCAGGGTAAGGATCCCGAATAAAAGTATAAGAAACGAATTATCACCATAAACCGTCTTCCGGCCTTCCTTATGCGTCTCCACCGTTCCGAGTGTCGGCAGTTTGGATAAATACACACCTCCAAACCGTATCATATACACTATGAACAGTACCTCTGTGATCAAAAAAGCAAAGCCCTTGATCCACTGCCCCCTCATTATCTGCCCAATACCCATGATCAGAAATGAGAGCCTGGTTTTAAAGTCACCTTTCATATGTAACCTCCCAAAAAATTGCGGTTAAAAATCCGGCAAAAGACTGTTTCTCTTGCCGGATCTTCATCACATAATTACTGTGCGTATGATTCGCAGGTATCCTGGAACTTCTGAAGTGCGGCCATAAGATCGTCATCACTTGAGTATGATGAAAGCTCGCCGTTTCTTATGCTGTCACCAAGCGAAGTAGACAGTGTCCAGTAATCGCCGGGGTACTGACCCTGAGGTATTGAATACTGAAGCTGTTCGGCAAGAGCCGAAAGTGCAGCATCCGACTTTACATCACTCGAAGCCTGAGTCTTGATATTTGAAGGCCCCCAACCTACCTCCTTATATCTCGCAAGCTGAACCTCCTCACCCGCAAGGTAGTATGCCAGCGCATCACAGGCTGCAAGCTTGGCATCCTCAGTCTGAGGCTTAACTCCGAGAAGCTTGAATCCGCCGAAACCGCTCATCTGATGTTCTTTTCCGTTACCATCCTTAAATGTGGGAAGCTTGGCACAGGCGTAATTGTCGCCGAATACTTCCTGAGCCGTTGCGCTGTCCCATGTTCCGTCCACTATAGCGCCCACATTTGTTGCCTCACCCATGGCGGAGCCGTTCTGGAATGCTTTTGATTCACTCAGCCCGATCATTGCCTTAAGGGCAGCAAGACCCTCATCCGATGCATAGGTTACATTTGCCTTAGTGAAGTTACCGTTATCATCTGTTTCATATGAAAGATCACATCCCGCTCCGAAGAAAAATGCCGTCTGATACCAACCGGAATTTATCTCCATATAGAAATTCTTACCTGCCGCCTCGCAGTCAGCAAGGATTCCGTCAAGAGTCGAAGGATCCTTAACTACGCTCTTATCATAGTAAAGGAAATATCCGTTATCCGATGTGAGCGGATAAGCATACAGCTCATTTCCGACTGTGGCGGCTTTGATCGAGCCCTCGTCATTCTCGCTCTTTACCGCGTCAAGCACATCCGGATTAACCGTTTCAAGAGCACCCGCTGCAACAAGACGCGCTATCTGATCCTGAGCAAAAGCGTAGATATCAGCACCCGCTTCAACATCCGTGATCATATTTCCGGCAGCATCACCTTCACCCACAGCCTCAACAGAAACCTTGAATCCCGCATAATCCGGATTGTCTGCCATGAACTTCTCCACCTGTTTGGCGGTAAAATCAACAACCGCATCCGCAACCCATACCTTGATCTCGCCCGAACCGCCGTCACCGACAGTTGCACTCGGCTTTTCCTCTTCGGCTTCTCCGGCAGCCGGTGCTTCTTCTGCCTTATCTTCCGCGGCGGGTTCCGCAGTTTCTTCGGCCGCAGGCTGCGCAGGTTCCGCGGCTGCTCCGCCGCAGCCTGCAAGAAGCGAGCTTATCATAGCCGATGCCAACAGTAACGACAATACTTTCTTTTTCATCTTTGTTTCCTCCTGTCATGTAAATATGGTTTATGGGTTAAAATCTTTATTATGTCCTTTATTATATTATATACCGGTCGTTATCTTAGCCTGTATATCAGTGTTCCGTTTGCCTCAAGCTCCCCTTCCTTAAACCTCCTCGAAAAAAGGATATCATCCGCTTCCGGAACCTTTACCGGATCATCCGAAGCATTCAGCAGTACCTTGATCCTCCTGCCCTCTTTGTCAAGCTTGATATACTCTATACATCTCATTGTACTGATCTCGCACGGAAAATGGAAGTACAGACTGCGAAAAGTCGCCTCTTCCCGCCTTAACCGGATCAACGCCCGCACCATCCCGGTCAGATCGTCGTGGATCCCCTTGTCCACTTCATCCCATGGCATGCACCTGCGGCAGTCCGGATCATGTCCGCCTTCCATGCCGATCTCCGTTCCGTAAAACATGCACACACTGCCGGGCATCGTAAACAGCGCCGCAAGTTCCTGAATGAAGATATCCGGATCCTTTGTCCTTGTCATCAACCGATCCGTATCATGCGAATCCAGAAGGTTGAAGAGAACATTGTTTGTCTGCTGCTGATACATTGTATAACAACTGTTCACACGGTATGCGAAATCCTTTTTCGTAAGTGAACGATCCACAAAGAAATCATTGATACCGCTTGTCAGCGGATAGTTCATGACAGCATCATATTCATCTCCGTACAGCCATTGCGACGCATCATGCCATATCTCACCGAGCAGATAGAAATCACTCTTTTGCTCCTTCAGTACCCTGCGCAGCCTCTTTAACAGGCGGTGACTGACTTCATTTCCGACATCAAAACGGATCCCGTCAATATCATATCGTCTTATCCACTGGGTACATACCTTTTCGATATAATCAATGACTTCCGGATTATTCGTGTTGAGCTTCGGCATATTTGCAAAAAATGCAAATGAATAGAACTGTCCGTCACGCGTACTCTTCGTCAGATCAACCGGCCATTCGTTCACCATGAACCAGTCAAAATACCGGGAATCCGGTCCCTTCTCCACCACATCTATCCATGGAAGGAAATTCGCGCCGCTGTGGTTGAAAACCCCGTCCATCATGATCCTGATACCCCTTGCGTGCGCTTCATCCACAAGGCTTTTCATATCCCATTCATTTCCGAACGAAGGATCTATCGTTTCATAGTCCGATGTATCATACTTGTGGTTGGATTCCGCCATACAGATGGGCGTAAGATATATTCCGTTTATCCCAAGATCCTTAAGATAATCCAGCTTCTCGATTATGCCCTTAAGATTTCCCCCGAAGCGTTCCTCATTCCTTACGCTGCCCTTACGCCACGGCACGATATTCTCATCTTCCCTGCTGTCTTTGCCTCTGCGGAAGCGATCGGGAAAGATCTGATACCATACCGTTTCATTCACCCAATCCGGCGTGCGATTGACATCTGCCGGATTCATCCATGGCACTATAAAATACTGGAGCATCTTTCCGGGAACTTCCATCTGCTCTTTTGTAAGGCATCCGTCCTCAAAATAATACAGGATCTCGTCAGCGGCATGAAGCTCGAAATAGTATTTGCACCTTTTGTATTCCGGTCTTATGGTAGTCGTCCACCAGGTGTGATTCTTAAGTTCCTTTTTATATACCACTTCCTCCCGCATGCCGATCCAGTCCTCTGCCCCGCCGGCAATTCCCGCCTGATACGGATCTCCGTATATAAGGTAAACCTGCTTAACATCATGTCCCGTCTTCAGATTGATAACAAGTTCATCATCTAAAAAAGAGTAACTCATCTGCTCGGATGTTCTGTGATAAATTGCGGAATGGTCCATACTCTCACCGTTCAAATATAATTCCAAATGTTTCGTAAAGTTTCGCTATAACTGTATACTATTCTATTTATTCGCATTTGTCAACATTCTATTTGATCGTTTTTTACGAAAATTCCCAGTTGATTTTTTTCGCTATGTATTCTATACTATTGACTGATATATAAAGGAAATAATATGGTAACCATAAAAGATATCGCAAAAAAACTTAATATATCAACCGGTACGGTCTCCAAGGGCTTAAACGGTGCAAGAGACATCAGCGAAGCGTTGCGTCACCAGATACTCGACACCGCGGCCGAGATGGGATACACCAAGCGGGGGGCGGCAAAACCCGAAAACAGGAAGCTTTGT
The DNA here is from genome assembly GCA_017540915.1 of Lachnospiraceae bacterium. The sequence continues at coordinate 30 of JAFYAD010000017.1, read as the reverse complement.
ATTTTCATCGAAAATATGGATTACTACTTG
>JAFYAD010000178.1 GCA_017540915.1 Lachnospiraceae bacterium | reverse complement strand
GCAAGGTTTGTGAACGACGCATCCCACGAGCTCAGGACTCCAATCTCCGTCATCCAGGGTTACACGGACATGCTGAACCGCTGGGGCAAAGACGATCCCGAGGTATTGGAGGAATCCATCACCGCCATAAAGCAGGAGACGGACCATATGAAGCACCTTGTGGAGCAGCTTCTCTTCCTGGCGAGGGGAGATGCGGGCAGAAACGAAGTCAAAATGGAAAAGATCTGTCTCAACAATATCCTGAAACAGATATATGACGAGTCCCTAATGATAGACAAGGATCACATCTACAAACTGCACGAGCAAACACCTGAGGTCTTCATAACCGGTGATGAGGGCATGATAAAACAGACCGTGAGGATCTTAGCCGACAACGCCGCAAAATATACAAGTTCAGGGGACGAGATTGTTTTTTCAGTAGGGTTAAAGCATACGGATGCCATGCATCCATACATTCAGGTTCAGGATTCCGGCGCCGGAATGGCGGAAGCGGATGTGAGACATATGTTTGAGAGATTTTACCGGGCGGACGACACAAGACAGGTTCAGGGAACAGGTCTCGGTCTTTCGATCGCAAAATGGATCATGGACATGCACGGCGGACATTTTGAGATAACATCACGAAAAGAGATCGGAACGCGTATCACCATGGTCTTCTGAAACAAAGAGGGGAGCTGTATCCCCTCTTCACCGTGCTTCAAAAATGAGTTCCAGTGTACCCTTGTCGTTGACGAGAACCATTTTGGATCCTGTAATAGTAGCCTCCATCCCCACCTTTGTATCGCTGAAGGCTATGTGATATACGCCATCCGAAAAGGACATCCTGCCGTTTCTCGGCTTCCCGTTGTTTGAAAAAACGCAGGAAATGCCGTCAGAGCTGGAAAAGGCCGGGTTTTTGTCCCTGAACATCACCTTTATCCACCATGGCTGATCTGCTACCACTGTGGTTTCACCATTGACAGTAAACTGCACCAGATGCCACTTTGATGTGATGGACGCATTCCCGTTATCATCGTATTGTACAGCCGATGAACCGCACCCTGTCATCATGATCATCGCCAGACATACCAATAATGCAGTGATCAATAAATACTTTTTATTATTTCGGATCTTCTTCATGTCATTTTCTCCCATGAATTGGTTTTTCTGTTCGTACATACTCATCATAGCAGGTTTTATGCGTGTCCTGCATGGCATACAATATCCCGAACAGCAGAAAATACCTTTTCTGTCTCCTCGTCCGTGAGCATCTCATAGGACTCAAACAGCAACAGACCGCCCGGATATTCGTGCCCCTGCATGATGCCCCGCAAAAAAACCTGTGCTATGTCATTTACACACACCCTGCAATCATACAGATCCTTAAGCTTTGCGGCCCCGGATATATCGGCAAGATCCGGCACCTTCAGCACATCCCGCAAAAAAATATGCACCATCTTCGCCGCATCTCTTCTGCTGACTGCGGCCTCTTTATGTTCCTCCTGATACCTGTCTGTCAGTCCGAGCTCGTGCGCTCTTTCCATAGAACCGAAACTGGCATCTTGATATCTTATTTCACCGGTTATATTCGATTTATCACATATGCTGCCGGCATTTCCCCGAGGATTGGAATGCGTACACGCTCTGTTATATATCTCCACCAGGCCGGTCACAAACTCTTCCACCGTCACTTTACAGATACCTTCAGTATAATGCTGTCGCATGCTTTCAGTCCATGGACCTCAAATGTTCTGCCGGTGTGCACGCTGCTCTCTCCTGTCCAGAGGTCTTTTACTTCAAACTCCGATGCGGTCGCATATGAATCCGCGTTTTGTATTTTAGCTCCGATGTATCGCAATATGAGATCTATATCCACTGAGATCGTATCATCCGTATCCCTGTCATCAGTATTGAAAAATCCCAGCGCTACGCTGCCGTCAGACAGCGGCTTTGCGAGAACATCAACCCTCTCTTTTTCCCTGATGTAGGTTTTATCCGGATCTTCAGGTGCCGCAGAGCAAAAGATCCTCTTCGCCTGGATCCCAAGGGAGTCCTGATTCAGCGCTATGAGATCCGCGTTAGCTATAATACTGTAGATCGCATCTCCCTTTTCAACCCTTCTTAAGTCGAGGCCCAGCATGAGAGGCGCATTGAGCATGCACCACATAGCCATGTGGCTTTTGCACATTGTCTCATTCAAGCCGGCCATGCCGATCATCATCATATCGGGGTCGTTCCACCCTCTGTCTAAGCCGGCAAACTCGTCCATGATGACTGCTTTACTGTATTGATTGACCACGCCGGTGGTGTAATCGCCCGACCAGTTGGCGTGTCCCGGATCCCCGTCGGATCCCACCTGGAAGGTGATGTCATTCAAAATCCTCCAGGCATCGCCCACCTTATATCCCCAATGATGCGGTCCTGTCTTTCCCCATTCGCAGATGGACAGTATTACCTCTTTACGTGGATATCCTGCTGCAAATGCCGCTTCGAAGCCCTTTACAAGAGCGGCATAGGAGCACAGAGTATTCTCCTGACGTCTGTGAT
>JAFYAD010000177.1 GCA_017540915.1 Lachnospiraceae bacterium | reverse complement strand
GTTGCGATACCGGTTCATTATGGTGGTATCGTGGGTAAGCCGGGTGACGGGCAGGTCTTTGCAGATAATGTAAAAGATCCGGTCAGGGTGGAGTTTAAGATTAAATTTGACTAAAAAACAGGTATATTCATAAAGAAGGGCAGTAAGAAATAATATTTCACTTGAATAATATGCGCTTGTGGGATAAAATGTATACCTGTTCAGAGCCAAGGCAATTTGGCCGAATATGCCGGGCAGGAACTTGTTCATGCCAAGGCATATTGGGTCAAATTTCTTTGGTGAGAACCAAATAGCGAGAAAATCTTTGATTTTCGAGCTTGGCTCTGAACATAAGAAAAAAATTTGAATATGCAAAATGCATAAGGAGGCAAAGAAATATGAAAGAAAAGGTTATTCTGGCATACTCGGGAGGTCTTGACACCACAGCCATAATTCCGTGGCTTAAAGAGACTTACGACTACGAGGTAATATGCTGCTGTATAGACTGCGGTCAGGGCGAGGAGCTTGACGGTCTCGATGAGAGAGCAAAGCTCTCAGGTGCTTCAAAGCTGTATATTGAAGATATTGTAGATGAGTTCTGCGAGGATTTCATTATGCCCTGCGTACAGGCGGGAGCCGTATATGAAAACAAATATCTGCTCGGAACATCTATGGCTCGTCCCGGCATTGCAAAAAAACTTGTGGAGATCGCCAGAAAAGAGAACGCTGTAGCAATATGCCACGGCGCAACAGGCAAAGGAAATGATCAGATCAGATTTGAGCTGAGCATCAAGGCTTTGGCTCCGGATATCAAGGTCATAGCACCCTGGAGAAATGACAAGTGGCAGATGGATTCAAGAGAAGCAGAGATCGATTACTGCAAAGCACATGGTATCGACCTTCCCTTCTCTACGGATTCAAGCTATTCAAGAGACAGAAACCTCTGGCATATCAGCCACGAAGGTCTCGAGCTTGAGGATCCCTCACTGGAGCCGAATTACGACCATCTCCTGGTACTGACCACACGTCCGGAGAAGGCACCTGACGAGGGAGAGTATGTCACCATGACATTCGAGAAGGGTGTTCCCACTTCCGTAAACGGCAAGCAGATGAAGGTTTCCGATATAATCCGTGAGCTGAACCGTCTCGGAGGCAAGCACGGCATCGGTATCATAGACATAGTGGAAAACCGTGTCGTAGGTATGAAGAGCCGCGGCGTGTATGAGACTCCCGGCGGCACTATCCTGATGGAAGCGCACAAGCAGCTTGAGGAACTGGTTCTTGACCGTGCCACCATGGAAGTTAAAAAGGACATGGGCAACAAAATGGCTCAGGTAGTCTATGAAGGAAAGTGGTTCACTCCCTTATGTGAAGCTATCCGCGCATTCGTAAAGAGTACACAGGAATATGTAACAGGCGAAGTGAAATTCAAGCTTTACAAGGGCAACATCATCAAAGCAGGCTCAACATCTCCGTATTCGCTTTACAATGAGTCACTTGCAAGCTTTAAGACCGGTGATATGTATGATCACCATGATGCTGAAGGCTTCATCACTCTCTTCGGACTTCCCTTAAAGGTCCGCGCTATGAAGATGCAGGAAGCAAAAAGCAACGGAAAGACAGAGTAAACATAATAGGACAGAATCAAATCTGTTGAAACAAAAAAACAGTTCGAAGACCCTTTGTCTTCGAACTGTTAATTTTTCACATTTATTTGTATGAACATCAATAGAAAGAAACCGTCTCTTTATTCTGACCTTCCTCTGTCCATGTGATGGAAGAGTTCCCAAGCTTTAATGTGTTCTCACCGATGAGATATTTGTCGATTATATCGACAGCCTCCTCATATCCGTGATTTTCTCCAAACTGATACTCGCTGTATGCTCGGTTCTGTGATCTCATCTGGATCTCTCTCTTGGCATCTTCCCATGCCTCAAGGCTGCCCAGAATGAACTCATAATCTTCTCTGGTCAGAAACTCTCCGCTGCCCCCCGCAGTCAAATGAGAGTTTATCTTCTCAACCAGTGCGTTTATCTTATCTGCCTTCTCCATTATCCCTCTCCTTTGGTGTTTTATCTGATATATATACCGGTCAGACGCGTATTCTTTCGTCCGCCGTCTTTTTCTCATAATTTGAGTAATTATAGCACAGTTTTATGACAAATGTAAAGGAAAAAATGTTTTGTCATTGATAATCTCATCAAAAACCAAAAAAACTTTCTTTGACGTACCGGATATTTAGTGCTATAATATCGACCGATTGTATTTTAGGGAGAGAAAAGGGCGTTACACAGCGGTCATGCCACAACACGGTAAGCATACTATGAGAGAAGAAATAACACTCCGGGAGATGGAAATCCGGGATTACGAAAAAGTTCACAGGCTTTGGATGGAGATACACGGATTCGGTATCCGTTCGATAGATGACTCAAAAGAGGGTATCGGAAGATTCATGGAACGAAATCCACACATTTCTGTAGTCGCCTGTGACGGTGAAGAGATAGTGGGCACTATTCTGTGCGGACATGACGGCAGGACCGGCTGTTTTTATCATGTTTGCGTTCGTGAAAGCTACCGTAAACAGGGCATAGGACATGCCATGGCTGTGTGGTGCATGAGAGCGCTTCAGGCGGAAGGCATCAACAAAGTAAGCCTTATTGCCTATACATCCAACGAAACCGGAAACGCATTCTGGCACAGGGTTGGCTGGGTTGAGCGGGATGATGTCAATTACTATGATTTTGTGTTAAACGACAGGAATATCACCAGATTTAATGCGTGATGATACATGAAAACGTTTATTTGTGAAGTGCGGGTTTGTTTTTGGGGACCACGGTTTCATAAAAAATGATATTTGAAAGAAGGAAGAGAAAGATGGAAGAGCAGAAACTGACTGAAGCTATGGACAAAGCGAGCGTGCTCATCGAGGCGCTGCCGTATATCCAGAGATTTAACAGAAAGATAATAGTGGTAAAATACGGCGGATCGGCTATGACGGATGAGGGACTTAAGGCTTCCGTTATACAGGACGTTACGCTGTTAAAGCTGGTCGGATTCAAGCCTATCATAGTACATGGCGGCGGCAAGGAGATAAGCCGATGGGTTGAGAAGAGCGGAATGGAACCGCATTTCATCAACGGTCTCAGAGTTACCGATGAACCCACCATGGAGATCGTGGAGATGGTGCTCAATAAGGTCAATAAATCACTGGTTACTCTGGTAGAAAAGCTTGGTGTTCACGCTGCAGGTATCAGCGGTAAGGACGGTGGTCTTCTCACTGTAAAGAAAAAGTATTCCAACGGTGAAGATATAGGCTTTGTGGGGGAGATCACAGATGTTAATCCCAAGATCCTGTATGACCTTCTGGAAAAAGATTTCCTGCCTGTTGTAGCACCGATAGGTATGGATAAGGACTTCAATTCTTACAACATAAATGCGGATGATGCCGCATGTGCAATAGCAAGAGCAGTGGCTGCGGAGAAGCTGGCGTTTTTGACTGATATAAAGGGTGTCTGCAAGGATCCGGCAGATCCTGAGACACTGATCTCGGCTCTCACAGTTGATGAGGCAAAGAAGCTCATAGAAGAAGGTTTTGTGGGCGGCGGTATGTTGCCTAAGCTTGGAAACTGCATAGATGCGGTAGAGAACGGGGTTTCGAGAGTGCATATCTTAGACGGACGTATCGCACATTGCCTGTTGCTGGAGATCTTTACCAATAAAGGAATCGGAACGGCTATCAGGGCCGACAGCGGGGAATGAGCCCCCTTAAGTCAGCTGCGCTGACAGCTCCCCGGAGGGGGGAGCCTTTAAAGTGGGATTGGAAAGATGGGAAAGAATAGTATGAATAAGCAGGAAATAATGGATAAATCGAACTCGGAGTTCGTACATGTTTATAACAGGTTCAATCTGGTGCTGGATCACGGTGAGGGTGCGTATCTTTACGATACCGACGGAAAAGAATATCTGGATTTCGGTGCGGGTATTGCGGTGAACGGTCTCGGGCATCACAACAGGGAGTGGTGTGATGCGGTAAGGGCGCAGGTTGATAAGATAACACATACATCGAATCTTTTTTATAATGTGCCGGTGATAAATGCTGCGGAGAGACTTATCCGTCTCAGCGGTATGGACAAAGTCTTTTTCACCAACAGCGGTGCCGAGGCCATAGAGGGCGCATTGAAATCTGCAAAAAAATACGGATTTACAAGGGATGGAAAGAGCGGTCATGAGATCATAGCAATGAATCATTCCTTCCACGGACGTACCGTCGGTGCAGTCTCAGTGACCGGAAACGCACATTACAGGGAGCCTTTTGAGCCGCTGATGGGTGGTGTAAAGTTCGCGGATTTCAACGACATTGACAGCGTAAAGGCACAGGTTACCGACGAGACCATAGCTGTCATATTGGAGCCTGTTCAGGGAGAGGGAGGTGTTTTCCCGGCTACTGAGGAGTTTTTGAAGGGTGTAAGGAAAATCTGCGACGAGCATGATATAGTACTTATATTTGATGAGATACAGTGTGGTGTGGGAC
>JAFYAD010000176.1 GCA_017540915.1 Lachnospiraceae bacterium | reverse complement strand
TTGGGATTGGGCAAGTATAAGAAAAACGCCGCCGATACGTTCGATATTCTGATGACACACGGAAACCCAAGACTGGCAGCCAGATATGCCAAGAGGATTATTAAAGAACATAAAGGTCTTTCTCCGACAGATATTGCACCGGGGACCAAGGTGTATGAACTGGTAGAGGAACTGGCAAAATATCTGCCGGAAGAATCACAAAAACACTTTATTGACTAATCGAGGAGGATTAATTTGCAGAAAAAAACAGGAGTCCGTGCTTAAAGGCCATGTTCATAATACGCATGATGAGAGACTTGTCAATGAATTCGTTCGGATCACCAGATCAACAATGGGTAAAGCAACACGTCAGATAGAGGAGCATCCGATACCCTGCAATATAATCAACTGCTTCTGCATGTTTTCGAACTATACTCGTTATACCCTTTGCAAAAAATCAAGATATGGGTATAATGAGTATAACAAACTGCAGAGAGAGGATAATCCATGTTAATAGAGAATATATACAACCAGATCGCGGAAATAGAGAGAGAAATAGCGGTCCTGCCAGAGGGAAGCATTACAAAAAAGAAGATCAAAGATAAAGATTACTTTTATCATCGAATAACTCGTGGTGGTAAGAGAATTGAGAACTATGTGAGCTTTGAGCAGGTTCCGGATCTTAAAGAGAAGATTGAAAAAAGGAAGGCGCTTGAGAAAAAACTAAAGGAGCTTAAGCGGATGTTGCCGGGAGAAGAGAAAGGTGCAGACAGGATTGCAGAAACAGAGCCTAAATTTAAAACGAAGGTGAGGACAGGACGACAGCTGGAGTCACAGATTGCAATAACCAGAAAATATAAGAAAAGGGAATGTATCCGTGTTCTGAGGGACTATATTTTTGGTCCCGTGCAGGACAGGGTCCTGATCATTTACGGTTTAAGACGAACCGGGAAGACAACGATGATCCGCCAGATACTTACGGAGCTGTCACCGGAAGAATTCAAAAAAGCCGCATTCATTCAGGTGACAACAGGCGACTCGCTTGCTGATGTGGATGCTGACCTCCGGCTGTTGGAAAGGAACGGGTTCCGGTATGTCTTTATTGACGAAGTTACATTGCTGGAAGATTTCATCGAAGGGGCTGCTCTCTTCTCTGATATTTATGCCAGCAGCGGTATGAAGATCGTTCTGTCGGGGACAGATTCCCTGGGATTTGCATTTACCAGGGAAGAGCAGCTTTATGACAGGTGTATCCTGCTGCATACCACATTCATTCCCTATCGCGAATTTGAAGAAGTTCTTGGCGTTAAAGGTATTGATGAATACATCCGATACGGCGGAACGATGAGCTTGGGAGGAATCAACTATAACGCGGATACGCCTTTTTCAGACGCGAAACATGCAGAAGAATATATAGATACTGCAATAGCAAAGAATATCCAGCATGCACTGAAGGCGTATCAATATGGCGGTCATTTCCGATTACTGCTGGACTTGTATGAGCGGGGCGAATTAACTAATGTGATCAATCGGGTGGTGGAGAACATCAACCGCAGTTTTACAAAAAGCGTTATTGAAAAGACATTCAAGTCGCACGACATCTCCGTAACGGCGGCAAATCTGCTGCGTGACCGTGAGGAACCAATCAATATCAAGGAGCATTTAAATCTTGATGAAGTGACATCCGTAATCATGAGGATGCTGGATATCCTGAACAAAGAGGATCAAAGCATGGAGATTGAAGAGGACCATATGATTCAGATAAAGGAGTATCTGACGATGCTTGATCTCATTATGGAGATTGATCTGGAATCATTACCGGAGGTCAGCAAAATAGGGAAACTTACCGTTATCACACAGCCGGGATTGAGATATGCACAGGCAGAAGCCATTGTGGAAAGCATTCTTCTTGATGAGCAGTTTCAGGAATTATCGGCAAGGGATAGGAAGCGTATATTGGACAGGCTTTTGTCTGAAATACGCGGAAGAATGATGGAAGAAAGTATCCTTTTGGAAACCAGACTGGCCAGTCCGGACAAAAAAGTGTTTAAACTCCAGTTCCCAATCGGTGAGTTTGATATGGTCGTATGTGATACCAGGGAGCTCACCTGCAGGATCTATGAGGTAAAGTACAGTAAGGAACAGGTCCCTGAACAATATCGTCATTTGAATGATGATGAGAAATGTTCTATGACGTGTCACAGGTACGGTGATATAGTAGGAAAGTATGTGATTTACCGGGGTGAGCCGGCAGAATGCGGTGGTATCCAATACTTGAATGTAGAGGATTACCTTAAATCGTTAAAATAATTCTAAGACGTATAAAACGCCAAAACAATACAGGTCAATTCACTTTTGGCGATTTACAGGCGCTTGCTTAAATGCAGGCGCTTTTCTTTTTGTCCGAATGCATATCCATGTGATGTTCCCCATCACATGAACGTGACGCATTCCTTCCTAACAGTAGTCTGGTGTGGGATATCCGTTGGAGCGGGATGTTCCGCGCCTTTTGTCTGGAGATGCGATTGGCGGTCATTTCCGATAACGATCAGATACTTAGATGGTATTATTGAGACACTTGACGTTCTGCTGAATTATCGGGCTTTGCAACAGGGTGGCAACAACGAAGGCATGAGACTGGAAGGGATTAGATGAAAACAGTGGTAACTGCGGGCTATTTGGACCATCCAAAAAGCCTGAAAACATGCAATATTTGATAACTTGCGATAACGTGAGATGAAAAATTCGGGCGAACTCCTAAGCGGTAGGTCGGAGGTTCGGTCTCGCCTTCCGTCTCGGTCGGCGCGAAACGTGCGTCCACAGGACGAC
>JAFYAD010000016.1 GCA_017540915.1 Lachnospiraceae bacterium | reverse complement strand
ATATGAGGGCTTCCCGGGATCCGCATGTGTTTCGGTCAATGATGAGGTCATACACGGAATTCCTTCGGAGTATGTTATACTGCAGGAGGGCGATATAGTCAGTATAGACACCGGTGTGATCTACAAGGGATATCAGTCGGATGCAGCCCGTACATGGGGCGTGGGTGAGATCAGTGAAGAGGCGGCGCTTCTGATACAGCGTACCGAGCAGAGCTTTTTTGAAGGTATGAAGTACGCGAGAGCAGGTATGAATCTTCACAGGATGTCAGCGGCCATAGGAGATTATGCACAGCAGTTCGGATACGGAGTGGTGAGGGAATTCACCGGACATGGTATTGGAACTCAGATGCATGAGGATCCGCCGATACCCAATTACAGGAAGGTTTTACCGGGTATAAAGTTAAAGGCAGGCATGACTCTGGCGGTGGAGCCCATGATAAATCTGGGAGCGCGGGGCGTATGTTATGAGTCGGAGGATGATGACTGGACCATAGTGACAGTCGATGGTTCATTGTCCGCTCATTATGAGAATACAATACTTATCACAGAAGATGAACCGGAGATCTTATCTCTGGTCGCAGAGTAACGATTATTCAGGAAAGAGGAGAAAAAATGTCAAAAGCAGATGTTATCGAAGTAGAAGGTAAGGTTATAGAAAAACTTCCGAATGCGATGTTTCAGGTGGAACTTGAAAATGGACATCAGATACTGGCTCATATCAGCGGTAAGCTCAGAATGAATTTCATCCGCATTCTGCCGGGTGATAAGGTTACCATTGAGATGTCGCCCTACGATCTGTCCAAGGGCAGGATCATTTGGAGAGATAAGTGAGTTTCACAGGTAATGGATTCCGGTTATTTCGCACCGGAACAATAAGGGAATTGTGATCCACAAAGATTGCTTATGAAAGTAAAACCTTGTATTTAAAAAAGAACACAATTCCTAAAAAAACAATTTGCAAAGTTTGAACGTCCGTAGTAATATATTACACGGACGTTTTTTGCGTTTGGATATTTGTGCGCCTTTAAAAAGACCGTGCAGACAGCTCGAAAACGTTACAATGACAATGTTAATCTCGTAATGCGGAAAGGAGGATTTTAGGATGAAGGTAAGATCATCAGTAAAACCAATTTGCGAAAAATGCAAAGTCATCAAGAGAAAGGGCAGCATCCGTATAATCTGCGAAAACCCAAAACATAAGCAGAGACAGGGATGATCGTCCGAACACCAATTTTTGTTATGTGCGGCTGTCGGTTGAGTGCTTAAAGGCAATCTTCCGATTCATAATAAAACAGTGGAAACGCTGGAGATTACTGCTTTTATACCGAGAGGCAGCGATTTCGAAGGTAAGAGTATCACTTTAACAGAAGATCTGTATTCAAGTGCACACATTTCAGGCCGGGAGACCGGAGCTGCAGGAGGGTGCGGATCGGCAAATCAATTTTTTTGGAGGTTAAGACACATGGCTCGTATCGCAGGTGTAGATTTACCAAGAGAAAAGCGAGTTGAGATCGGATTGACTTACATTTACGGCATTGGCCGCGTAAGCTCAAATAAGATCCTGGAAAAGGCTCAGGTAAGCCCTGATACACGTTGCAAGGATCTCACGGATGATGAGGTTAAGCGTATCAGTGACATTATTGATGAGACTATGACTGTAGAAGGTGATCTTCGCAGAGAGATCGCTATGAATATCAAGCGTTTACAGGAGATCGGATGCTATCGTGGTATCCGTCACAGGAAGGGACTTCCGGTGCGCGGTCAGAAGACCAAGACAAACGCTCGTACACGTAAGGGTCCCAAGAAGACAATAGCAAACAAGAAAAAGTAATCAGATAAAGAGAAAGTAGGTTAGTTTATCATGGCGAAAAAAGTTACCAAAAAAGTGACAAAAAAACGCGTTAAGAAAAACGTTGAACGTGGACAGGCACATATCCAGGCGTCATTTAACAACACGATCGTTACACTCACAGATACTGAGGGTAACGCATTGTCATGGGCAAGTGCCGGTGGTCTTGGATTCAGAGGTTCAAAGAAATCTACTCCATATGCTGCGCAGATGGCATCAGAGACAGCTACAAAGGCTGCTCTTGTGCATGGATTGAAGACAGTGGATGTATTTGTGAAGGGACCGGGTTCAGGACGTGAGGCAGTTATTAGAGCTCTTGCAGCATCAGGACTTGAGGTTACATCCATCACAGATGTTACTCCGGTACCGCATAACGGATGTCGTCCGCCGAAGCGCAGACGTGTCTGATGCTATTATTTTGTAATTATTCTTTGATTAGATGACGGAGGTTAACTATGGCAGTTAATAAAGCACCTGTGCTTAAAAGATGCAGATCTCTCGGTCTTGAGCCGAGTTATCTTGGATATACAAAAAAGTCAAAGAGAAACCTTGTTCGCGCAAATCGTAAGGTTTCCGAGTACGGACTTCAGCTTCGCGAAAAGCAGAAGGCAAAATTTATTTACGGTGTATTGGAAAAGCCTTTCCGTAATTACTATGAGAAGGCAGACCGTATGAAGGGCATGACTGGTTCAAACCTTATGACCATGCTCGAGTCAAGACTTGATAATGTAGTATTCCGTATGGGCTTCGCACGTACAAGACGTGAGGCACGTCAGGTTGTAGGTCACAAGTTCGTTCTCGTAAACGGCAAGCAGATCAACATCCCCTCATATCGTGTTAAGGCCGGAGATGTTATCGAGATAAAAGAGGACAAGAAATCAATCCAGAGATTTAAGGATATCGCAGCAGTTACTACAGGCAGACTTACTCCGGAATGGATTGATGTCGATCTTGAGAAATTCAGCGGTGTTGTAAAAGAGCTTCCCACTCGTGAGCAGATTGATGTTCCCGTTGATGAGATGCTTATAGTCGAGCTTTACTCTAAGTAATTCCTTTCTGTTATTATTGGTTTGGCATTATATGCCACATTGAAAAGGAGGAACAGAAGTGTTCGATTTCGAAAAACCCAGAATAGAGATCGCTGAGATATCAGAGGACAAAAAATACGGTCGATTCATCGCCGAGCCTCTTGAGAGAGGATACGGCACGACACTTGGCAATTCTCTCCGCAGGATAATGCTTTCATCACTTCCGGGCTGTGCAGTAAGCCAGATTAAGATCGATGGCGTTCTGCATGAGTTCTCATCCATTCCCGGAGTAAAAGAGGACGTTACCGAGATAGTGATGAACATCAAGAACCTCGCACTCAAAAACAACGGTGATATGTCTGAGGTTAAGACAGGATATATCGAGTTTGACGGTGAGGGTGTTGTAACGGCGGGAGATATCCAGGTTGATTCCGATATTGAGATCATGAATCCGGATCTTGTCATTGCACATCTGAATGGTGGAGCAGATTCCAGAATTTATATGGAGCTTACCATTACCACAGGCAGAGGTTATGTTTCTGCAGACCGCAATAAGACAGAGGATATGTCGATTGGTGTTATCGCTGTAGATTCTATCTACACACCGGTTGAGCGTGTCAATGTCAAGGTTGAGAATACCCGTGTGGGTCAGGTGACGGATTACGATAAGCTTTCCATCGATGTGTTCACAAACGGCGCATTGAGCCCGGACGAGGCAGTGAGCCTTGCAGCCAAGATCATGAGCGAGCATTTGGCATTGTTCATAGATCTTTCGGAGGCAGGTCAGGAGCTTGAGGTTATCAGAGATGACGCTCAGGCAGAAGAGTCCAGAGTTATGGATATGTCTATCGATGAGCTTGAGCTTTCAGTACGTTCATACAACTGTCTCAAGAGAGCAGGCATTAATACTGTATCCGAGCTTTGCAACAGAACACCGGATGATATGATGAAAGTCAGAAACCTTGGACGTAAGTCTCTTGAAGAGGTTCTGGCAAAACTTGACGAACTCGGTTTATCCCTCAACAGAAATGAGGATTAATATTAAGTGGCATATGCCGCAGGGGTTAAGGTAAGCCCGAAGAGCACTTAAGTCCTGTACCACAGATAAAGGAGAAAGAAAATGGCAAAATACAGAAAACTGGGCAAAACATCTTCCCAGAGAAAAGCACTTTTAAGAAACCAGGTAACACAGCTTATTTATAACGGCAAGATCGTTACTACAGAGGCAAGAGCTAAAGAGATCCGCAAATGGACAGAGAAGCTCATCGCACTCGCTGTTAAGGAAAAGGATAACTTCGAAGAGGTTACCGTAACAGCAAAGGTTGCCAGAAAAGACAAAGATGGCAAGAGAGTTAAGGAAGTTGTAGACGGCAAGAAAGTAACCGTATATGACGAAGTTGAGAAGACCATCAAAAAGGACAAGCCTTCACGTCTCCACGCAAGACGTCAGATGCTCGAGATCCTCTATCCTGTGACAGAGGTTCCGAAGGAGGCTGCAGGCCGCAAGAAGAACACCAAGAGTGTTGATCTTCCGGCTAAGCTTTTCGATGAAATCGGACCGAAGTACGCAGGTCGCAACGGTGGTTTCACACGTATCGTTAAGATCGGTGAGCGCAAGGGTGACGGCGCAATGACAGTTCTGATCGAGCTGGTATAATTTAATAAATTGCAACAGTAACGCTCCGTGGCAAATGCTGCGGAGCGTTTTTTGGTGACATTATACTTTATAATGATTTTTCGGAATGTATTGTATTCGTTATTATTTATTCATTATCCGTCATCTCCAGCGAGAAGATGAACTCGGTACCGACGCCTTCGGTTGATATGACGTTTATGGTCTCGCCGTGGCTTGTGATGATCTCTTTTACGATGGAGAGACCTATACCGGTGCCCATCTTGTCCTTACCGCGGGAGAGGTCGGTCTTGTAGAAACGCTCCCAGATGCGGCTCACGTCGTCCTTGGGAATACCGATGCCGGAATCTTTGACTGAGACCAACACTTTGTTTTTCTGCGGTCGTACTTCGACTTTGACGACGGATTCCGGGTGGGAAAACTTGATGGCATTGTCGATCAGGTTGTGGAGCACCCGGCTTATCTTTTCTCTGTCGGCGGTCACTTCCAGAGAAGTATCTGTCAATACGAGTGACAGCTGTATATGTTTTTCAAGGCAGCGTCCCTCAAATAGTCTTGCGGTTTCGCGTATGAGCTCCTGGATGTCAAAGGAGGACAGATCCAGAAGATTCTTGCCATGTCCGCCGTATTGATTAAGCTCGAGAAGACCGCTGGTAAGCTTGGTCAGACGCTCTGTTTCGCCTAATACGATGTTCAGGTATTTATCCTGCATCTCCGGTGGAATAGTGCCGTCTATGATGGCTTCAAGATATCCACGGATCGATGTCAGGGGAGAGCGGAAATCGTGAGATATGTTGGATATGAATTTCTGCTGATCTTTTTCCAGTGTGTCCAGCTCTGTGGAGAGATATTTGACAGAGGCCGAGATATAAGCCATATCCTTGTCATAGGTTTTCGGCAGCTCGGCGCTGAAGTCGTTATTGGCATAGGAACGAAGGGTCTTCGACAGCTGCTCCAGAACGCGCTGGGATCTGAACCAGAACACAGCTATGAATATCATGCCCATGGCATATACTATCAACACGGTGAGATACGTTACATTCAAAAAGGAATCTGCAATATTGATGATGTCTGAAACAGGTTTGTGGATCAGGATATAACCCTGTACCCTGTAGCTGGCGGAAACCTGCGAGCAGACGGATATATGGCGTTCTTTGAAAATGTCATAAAAGTATCCGTCCATGTAATTAGATCCGTGGAAATCGGTGACTGAGAAGGGAACCTTCCTAAGATCCGATGTCTTCACGGTATTGGATGTATCCAGCAAAACCGTGCCGTCTGTGTCAATAACCCATATTTTGGAGCCGGAGTATTCGGACAGGGATTTCAGCTCCCTTTCGAGGGAGATGTAATTGATGTCGCCTGTGTAATATGCGGTCAGGTAGTCCGAAGAAAAAGACACTGCCTGACGGTACAGGGCGTTTGCCTCATGCTCGAGGGTGAGACTCGTGTATTTGGTTGTGGTATAGAATGTGACTATCAGGAAGCTGACCACCCCAAACAGCACATAGTATATTATAAGTTTTACAGATTGCGATAATCTCATCAACGAACCTCAAATTTATAACCGACGCCCCATACGGTGGCTATTTCCCACCCTTCAGAACCTGCGAATTTTTCGCGGAGTCTTTTTATGTGAACATCAACAGTGCGTGTGTCGCCAAGATAATCGTATCCCCAAAGTTCGCTTAAAAGCTGCTCTCTTGTAAAAACATGATTGGGGTGGGACGCAAGATAGTGGAACAGCTCGATCTCCTTTGGAGTCATGTCCACATGGGCGTCGTTAAAGGTGACGGTGTAATTGGCTATATTAATCTTCAATCCGTTGAAAGATATAATGTTCTCATCCTCAACAGGCTTGGGATTGCCGGATCTTTCAAAACGTCTCAGAACGGCTTTTACACGAGCCACCATCTCCTTCGAATCGAAGGGCTTCATGATGTAATCGTCTGCGCCCATCTCAAGACCAAGAACCTTATCGAATGTTTCGCCTTTTGCAGATAACATGATGACCGGAGTGTCGGATGTGCTGCGTATTTCACGGCATACCTGATATCCGTCGATACCGGGCAGCATGATATCTAAAAGGACAAGATCGGGATCGTATTCCTTGAATTTTTTGAGGGCTTCGTTACCGTCGTGGGCCTGACATGTATCAAAACATTCTTTTGTCAGGTAAAGAGCGATCAGTTCAGCGATGTTTTCGTCGTCGTCCACTATCAGGATCCTGCTTTTATCGGCCATTATATTCTCCTTTTCGGGGTGTGGTATTATTATGGTAATCGAAGCCGGAAACTTGTTCACGATAGCTTCGGTGTATCAAGTGGCTGGATATTATCTATTATTTAAAGTTACAAATGGTAACACCTGCGTCTCCCTCACCGTATTCACCCAGATTAAATGAGGCAACATAGGGAAGCTTTTTCAGGTGTGAGTGGACAGCGTTCCTCAGAGCACCGGTGCCTTTACCGTGTACGATACGCACACTTGAAAGGTGTGAAAGGT
>JAFYAD010000175.1 GCA_017540915.1 Lachnospiraceae bacterium | reverse complement strand
TCTCACAGAAGAACTCTCCTCAAAGGGATGCGTGATCTCGTATCCGCAGAGCGCCGACAACATAACAGATGACACGGATGTGGTCGTATACACCGCAGCCATACATCCGGACAATCCGGAGTACGTCCGCGCGTCCGAACTTGGTATCACGCTCATAACCAGAGCGGAACTTTTAGGCATCATAATGTCCAAATACAGTGAGTCCGTAGCCATAGCAGGCACCCACGGAAAGACTACCACGACAGGCATGCTCTCCCATGTTCTCATGGAGGCGGGCAAAGACCCGGTCATATCCATAGGCGGCATCTTACCGTCCATCGGTTCCAACATACGCATAGGAAACGGCAACACCTTCGTGACGGAGGCCTGCGAATACACCGACAGTTTCCTGTCGCTGTTTCCGAAATACAGCATCATACTGAACATCGAGGCAGAACATCTCGACTATTTCAAGACATACGAAAATGTCCGCGCTTCTTTTGCGAAATTCGCATCCCAGACAGGGGATACAGTGGTCATAAACGGAGATGAGGGTGTTTTGATACCATCATCCGACAGGCTTTCTGTTATATCCTACGGACTCGATCCCTCCTATGATGTACATCCAGGTGACATAAACTGCTCAGAGGACGGTTTTCCCGTCTTCAAGGCTTATAAAGGTGACACAGAGCTGTTCGAGGTGAAACTTTCGGTAAGAGGTATGCACAATGTTTCCAACGCCCTTGCCGTTATAGCCATATCCAAAGCCATGGGTATCTCTGATGAAGCCATCGTAAAAGGTCTGTCGTCTTTTGCAGGCACAAAGCGCAGATTCGAACTCAAAGGCAAGGTCAACGGATTCACAGTGGTGGATGACTACGCTCACCATCCCACCGAGATAAAAGCAACCCTTACCGCGGCTAAAAGCTACCCGGCGAACCGCATAGTGTGCGTATTCCAGCCACACACCTACTCCCGTACAAAGGCCTTCCTGCATGATTTTGCAGATGCCCTGTCCCTCGCGGATGTGGTGGTTCTGGCAGACATCTACGCCGCCAGGGAAGCCTTCGACGATACCATATCATCAAAAGACATCAAAGACCTTTTGACCGAAAAAGGTGTGGAAGCATACTATTTTTCAGATTTTTCAGAAATAGAAAAATTTTTATTAAAAAAATGTATCGACGGCGATCTGTTGATAACAATGGGAGCCGGAAATATAGTAGATATCGCGGATCACCTGACCGGTTCATAAGTTATTAACAAAACATCACATTCCGGCGGATTTTTTTTCCACACAGGAGTGTGATTTTTTAATTCAGAGCACAAAAGGCTTTGACACACTTATCCACATTGTCCACATATTAAAACAGGATTTCATCGCCCTGACCGGTGGAAAAGAAACATCTTTTCAATTTTGAAAAGCCGTGCTATAATCGCCCTCGCAAGTGAGGAAAAGTTATGGCTGACGTTATTTTACGGATGGACAACGGGCATGGAGAGACCTGTGTCCCCGATATTTTCATAGATGAATATATGCCGGCCGCTGACGGGGAGTTTGTGAAGGTTTACCTTTATCTTTTGCGCTGTATGAAAGATCCGGAAAAGACCTTCTCGGTGGCTGATACCGCCGCAAGCTTCGGGTGCAGTGCCGGGCGTGTCATAGATGCGCTCAAATTCTGGGAACATGCGGGATTACTGCGCCTTGACTTTGACAGCAGGGGCGAGCTTTCATGTGTATGCTTTACGCGAAGGCTCACTTCATACACCCCGATTCCCGCTGCAAAGGCAGCTCCGGCGTTAAGCCGTGACGCGGATGCAATATACTCCGTCCGGGACAGAGACGCCGTGAAGCCGGAAAACAGGCAGGAGAAGGCAGACGCTTCGAACATATCCAACGCTGACAGGCGCGAGCTTCTGATGATAGCCGAGACCTATCTTGGTCGCACACTTAATTCATCCGAAGTCGACAAGCTCTACGACTGGATCGACAGGCTGAAACTTCCTGCCGAAGTTATCGACTACCTTATAGATTATTGCGTGACACATGACCACACCGCATTCTCCTATATGGACAAGATAGCGGTATCCTGGGCAGGCGAAGGCATCGACACCCTGTCGAAGGCAAAAGACCGCACCAGGGACTTCGATTCCTCCGGGACTTACGACACGGTGCGCAAGGCTTTCGGAATTTCCGGCAGAAGCCTTGTGGAATCCGAGAAAAACTACATAAGATTCTGGGCTATGGATCTGAGCATGTCCGATGACCTGATATCGCTGGCATGTGAGCGCACCGTATTAAAGACCAGCCGGGCAAGCTTTGAATATGCCGATCGCATCCTGCACAGCTGGCATGACAACCACGTTTCATCCACAGCCGATGTCACCGCTTTGGATGAGAAATACCGCGCACAGAAGACATCGCAGCCAAAGGCTGTCTCAGGCGCATCAAAACCCGGCGGTACGCAGTTTTCCTCCTTCGAAAACAGAGATTACAACCAGAGCACCATCGATGACATAGAACGGGCGCTTCTCAAGGTATAGACATGGGACTTACAAATTCTCAATACAACAAACTCATATTGGAATATGACGCCAGGCGCCTTCGCGCCGAAAAGCTGAGAGACGACCGCTACCGGGAGGTTTGCGATAAAATTCCGGAATTTGCCGCCCTCGAGGAGAACAGCAGTTCTGCGATGGCCGATATGATACGGCGCAGCATCAATTCCGACAGACAGACTGCCCCCGTCATATCCCGGGAATACATTTCGGATATAAAGTCCCGCAAGGCAGAACTGCTCAAGGCACACGGTTATCCTGCCGACTACCTTGACATAAAATACACCTGCCCCGACTGCAGGGACACCGGCTATACAGGCGGCCGCAAATGCCATTGCTTTATAGAGGCATCCATCAATCTGGTATTTGATCAGGGCGGTCTCAGAGACATCCTGACCAGAGAATGTTTTGACAATTTCTCCCTTGAGTTTTATCCCGACGGTGAGAAGGACTCATCCACAGGGAAAAATTCCCGGGAAAATGCAGAGTATGCTCTCTCCTATGCCAGATCATACTGTGAAGGCTTCAATACCGGTCACTCCGGAGAGAATCTTTTTATCTTCGGACAGACCGGCACAGGCAAGACATTTCTGACGCATTGCATCGCAGGTGAGCTCATACGGCACGGGCATTCAGCTATCTACCTGACTGCCTCCGCATTATTTGACATTATCGCCGACAGCCGTTTTCGCAGAGATCAGGCAGCAGATCGGGCAGGCTCTTACAGCCCCGATGACATTCTGGGTTCAGACCTTTTGGTCATCGATGATCTGGGGAGTGAAAATCCCAACAACTTCACTGTGAGCGCCCTGTTTAATCTTCTGAATGACCGCGCATCAAGATCCAAAAGCGTCGTCATATCATCAAACCTGGATCTGGCAAAGATCCGGGACATATATTCAGAGCGTATTTTTTCCCGGATCGCCGGGGGCTACAAGCTCCTCAAGCTGTACACCGACCGCGACATACGCCTGAAGAGAAAAATATAGTGAACGAATTAAACCACATACACCAACAATGACAAGGAGAAAATCATGGCAAACGAAGAGATCCAGCTCGAAACCATCCCACACGGAAAGTTAGGCATCATAGGAATGGACAACTGCAGCCAGCTGAGCGGCATGGTAGACCACTATATGGTTAAATGGCGTTCCACCAGACAGCAGCTCCACCCCAATGACATAGCATTCAAGGGCTATCAGCGAGACACCTACCTTGTAAAACACAAATGTGACCGTTTCGGAAACGGGGAGGCAAAAGGTACTATCGCAGAATCTGTGAGAGGCGATGACATCTTCATCATAGCCGATGTCACAAATCACAGCATGACATACAATGTCAGCGGTTATACAAACCACTACTCGCCTGACGATCATTACCAGGATATTAAGCGCATCATCGCTGCCATAGGCGGAAAGGCAAAACGTATCAATGTCATCATGCCATTCTTATATGAGAGCCGCCAGCACAGACGCAGCTCGAGAGAAAGCTTAGACTGCGCCCTCATGCTGCAGGAGCTCATCAACATGGGTGTTGAAAACATCATCACCTTTGACGCTCACGACCCCAGAGTTCAGAACGCAATACCCTTAAGCGGTTTTGAGTCCGTACAGTGCGCATATCAGTTTATAAAGGCCATCTGCCACAACGTCGATGATCTTATCTTTGACAATGAACACATGATGATCATATCTCCCGATGAGGGCGGTACCAACCGTGCGGTTTACCTTGCAAACGTGCTCGGCATCAACATGGGTATGTTCTACAAGCGCAGGGATTATTCCCGCATCGTAAACGGCCGAAATCCCATCGTGGCTCACGAATTCCTGGGACAGGATGTGGCTGATAAAGATGTTTTCATCATCGACGACATGATATCATCCGGCGAATCCATGATAGATGTTGCTACAGAGCTCAAGAAACGCAAGGCAAAACGCATATTTGTGGTATCCACCTTCGGACTTTTTGCAAATGGATTAGAAATGTTTGACAAGGCAGTCGAAAGTGGTATAATAAATAAAGTATTTACCACAAATGCAATATATCAGCCACCGGAGCTTTTAGAGAGAGACTACTATGTGAGCTGCGATATGAGCAAATACATCGCATACATTATAGATACTCTCAATCACGATACGTCACTGAGTGACCTTCTGAATCCGTATGACAAGATACATTCCATCGTAGGCAGATACATGAATGGCGAATTCAAGAGGTAATATAAAGCGCAGATCTTTACAGGTTCTGCGAAAGCGCTGTTGATATGTCAGTGCTTTCGCCGGACTTGTGAGACTATCAC
>JAFYAD010000174.1 GCA_017540915.1 Lachnospiraceae bacterium | reverse complement strand
GTCTCCCTCCTGCCGGTCGTGACCATAAGATCACAGCGGCTGTACAACCCGGCGAGATCCTCAGCCTTACCGACCGCACCTAAAAACCTCATGTTTTTCGGCACAGCAGCATCACCCACGCGGTAGTTTCCGGCGACTATGAACAGAAACCTGTTATCATGTTCAAATTCCCGTGCAAGTCTCCAAAAATACCTTCCTCCCTTCAGGTCATCGTCGTCCAGCGTGAATGCCGATGTCACCTGAAGGATCAGTATACGTTCATCCTCATCAGTGCCGGAGGTCATATCTGCTGTATACCTGAAAACCGAATCGTCCACACCGTTTTCTACCAATCGTACATCTGCCCCTGCTGTAATATCCGACATTCTGATCCTGCTCACGGACCAGGGTGAAACACCAACCATCGCAAGGCTCTCATATCCCTCAAATACTTTTTTCATCCGCTTCCATGTATATCGCGATCTGTCAAAAAAGATACTTTTCCCCTGCCCTCTATGATCCGGACATTTTTGACATCCGTGAATAAACTGAGTACAGTCTATGGCGTGTGCACAGTTTCCGGTATAAAAAAATTCAGCGTGGTTAGTCACAACCGTAGGTATCCTGTTTTTTTTCAGGTAATCAAGCACCATATAAATGTTTATTGAAAAGCCGTTCGGACAATGTATATGTACAACATCAGGTCTTCCCTGCTTTACTGCATTTATAAATTTTTTTGCCGGGATAGTACCCGTACCGTAGCGATTTCCTGTAAAATGAGCCCAATAATAATACAAATGAGACATTAACCATCCTGAAAGCCTGAAATAATTATCTTTTCCCGGCTCGCCTGATTCATAATAATGCACAAAGGTCACATCATCCTGTTTCAGTGAATCCTCGATATCACGAATAATCCTGCTTATACTCCCCGTGTAATTTCCGCCCCAGTTCAAAGTATAGACCAACACCGGCTGTCATCCTCCGATTATGCTTTATCCACCTAAGCTTGCTTTTGCTCACAAAGAAAAAACATCACACTTTTCTCATAACTCCACCGGATGGCGAAACAAAACCGGCAGGATCCTCTATAAAAGACTTTAATCTTTCTGCCGCAAGCCTCGGTGTCCATCCATCTCTTATAGTATCATATGCGTTTTTTTGAATCCTTCGGACAGTATACTCATCCATCTCCAGTATCCTGTCGATTTTTTTGTATGCCTCCTGAGGATCATCATACAAAAAACCGTTTTCTTCATCCCTTATCAACCATGGTGCTGCCCCCGCCATACGGTCAGCCACGCATATGCACCCGTTATTCATTGCCTCGTTCAATACTGCTCCCCAGCCTTCGTTGCGGTCTGAGGTCATAAAGAAAATATCGGCATCCAGATAGTAATTCTTCATTTCACTGTAAGGAACCGAATCCACCATACGGATGTACCCGGACAGCTTTCTCTCTTTTATCTCACGCTCAACTGCCTGCTTTAATTCGCCGGTTCCGATCATCGTTATGCAAAAATCAGCTCCCTGCTCCTTCAGATGCTCCGCCAGCTCCACAACCATCATCGGCCGCTTCAACGCTATATATCTTCCGCACCACAATATCTGCGTAACGCTCCGCCTCTCTTTTTCAGGTCCGTCCTCCCCATAATCAAAAAAAGCGGGAAAATACCCCCACATGAACATTTTACCCGGATACGCACCAAATCTTTTCATATCTTCAGCAACATACGCCCCTGCACACAACATGTAAACATTTTTATGCCTGCATGCTCTGTGACATATCAGCATGGTACGGAATAAGCGCGGTCTCAGCAAAAACTCAAAATCGCTGCGCTTAAAGGGTCTTTCATCATATTTTATCAACAGCCTGCCGGTATTAACCCTCGTCTGCGTATATCGATATGACACTGACCCGGAGACTATCACTGCATCCGCTGAGTCTATCATACTCTGCGCAAATTCCGGATCGTCCTGATATTTGACCAGATACCCGAACCGTGACTCATCAATCCCCCAGCCCATGCCTTTTCGCTCCGAGGTCATTTCCTCCATCTGGACAAACCGGTATTCTCCGTCCATAATCGAATACATTTCATCCGAAAACGGTATCTGATGATGTGTGAGGTAATTTGACAAAAAAACAACCTTCATTCGTTTTTCCTCTGACTATCCCTCCTGACCGTAAACCTTCCGTTCAGTCATCGGAGATTTATACCGTGATCAATAAGCTCCATGTTGATATATTTCTCCCCCGCGGAGGACTTTAGTATTCGTACACAATTACTGATCTGTGATATTCCTCCGACAAATCCGTCACATGCAGCCAGTGCATACATATCCTTCAGGATCTCTATTCCAAGAAGGTAATGATGTGCCTCTCTTTTGTTTTTTGAAAAGTGGACCGGTTCGCCGTCCGATGACCTCAATACGTCACTGTAACAGAATACCCTCTCACCAAAAACACTCCTGAAATATTCTATGGCTCCGGACTCATCCGATGCAATGAACACCTGCTCATATCCTTCCGTTTCCAAAAGCTTTTTTACCAGCTTTACATGCTCGGTCTCATCCACCTTTACCGGATGCCCCTTGATACCGGCATTGTAATCCGTTCCTCTGACATGAACACCTACAGTCTTTTTTTCTTTTATCCTATTGTAGACTGCCGTATTGTATACCTGCTCTCTCGAAGCTTTATTGAGGCTGATATACTTTTTCCATATCACCCCCAGCCTTTTCGTGTATTCATCAGGTATGTTATATGTATTCCCGTACTCTGCTTCCATGCATTGCTGAGCGGTCGAAACCCTGTCATCCTCCCACTCCGGCGTAAACCCTTTTGTTCTCACTATTGCACGGCTGTTTTTCCAATCCTCCAGCGTGATCGGTTCAAAAAAATATTCAAAAGGATTATTCGTCCCCATAAATCCGGGCTCCTGGGCATAAAGACTGTTTAAGGTGTACTCAACAACAGGAGTAAATCCGCACTCATCGGCATACCAAAGTCCCGCAAGGACATATCTCAACCCGGCACCAAATCCCCATCCCGCTGAATCCACGATGATCGGCATAACAAGCCTTCCTGTATTTTTATCTCCCTTATGATCTATAAATACAGATTGCGGATTGCTGTATAATCGGTTACTGTCGTACACAACCCTTGCATTCCGGATGTTTTTGAAAAAACGTACTATATACCTTATATTTTCATTTTCAACCAGTTTACTTTTTATACTCATTTCTGAAACCAACGTTTTCCTTGGTCTTGCATATTAACATAGTTAGTGACATCCTAAAAAATGTATTAAATGTATAATGTGAAATTATTTCGACATTTTATTCAAAAACTCATCCGGTGTTATTGCTTTTACCTTGGAATGTTTGTAATCGCTGATATTACGTGTAACGATATAATCAGCTCCAAATTCCAAAGCACATTCATCCTGCAGGCAATCCTCAACATCTGAAAAATCTTCTCTTTGCAATGCCCTGTCTATAATTATCCCATCAATTCCGACAACAGTTACCAGCTTCATGTAATCTCTAAGCATCTCTCTTCTATCATTTACAGAAAAAGATTTGCGAAGAATGAAGAAGGAATTCATTATTGAATGGGCAGCAACAGCACCGGCAATTTCCTTCTTTTTACACATCTGCATGATTTTATCAGCCTCACCGAAAAAAGATTCTCTTTCCGTCAGAAAATCAAGCATGACATTTGTATCGATCAAAATCTTCATACACCATACTTCTCCTCTCGATATTCAGAAAGTTCTTTATCATAATCAAGGTTTGTTACAGGTTTTATTCTTTTTCGCAAATTATCATATGCTCTTTCTCTCTCTGCAAGATCATCATCTTCAACCGATATATTGTAAAACTTAAATAACGAAATAAACCCTATAAGCTGTTCCTCATTCATACTATCCAATATCTTGTGAGCCATTTCTCTGGTACTCATAATCACTATGCCTCCTTAGTCTTTTTCTCGCCTCAATTCACAACTCATACTCCCTTTCAAATATCCTTTCGGACACGATCATCCGTATAATATGCTTTGAATTTGTGATGTGACACCCTCTCTTCAACCGGCGGCAGTGTCATATAATCTCCGTACATTGCCGTCAGCCATTCGTCATACCTTTTGGGTGCCTTGTACTTTTTTCCCTCAAATGCGATTTCTGTCATCTCCGACAGTACATCCTTATCACATGTGAAACGCAAAAATGCCAGAAAATCTCCAACCCTTGCGCACTCCCCGGTATTGTATCTTTTGGCATTAACGATCATTTTCTTTACATAATAACATCTGCCCTTAAAATACACCTTCCTTAATCTGTACAGCAGCATTGAAGCCTTATGCAGCATCCCTTCCGGCCATGTTTTATCGTTTTGGCTGTTGATCAGTCTGAAATAATTATCTCTTACATCATACATCCGCTCCACTTCGTCTAATGACTCCGGTGCGTTATCATATACGAAAATATCTATGTATACAGCTATCCTCAACCCTGTCTCATCAGGTTCATATAACACAGTGTTATTATCTATAACCTTTAAAAATGAAACCGGTGTAATACCATCAGCCTCATAACCTATTAGCGAAAACCTCCCGGTTGGATCGCTATATGTACTGATAAACCTGTCATAATCCTCCCTCAACATTCCAAGATCAATGTCATCATCCCACGGAATATACCCGCCATGGCGAACTGCTCCCAGAAGTGTACCTGAGTTTATCCAGTATTTTATATTATTCTCATCACAGAACGCAGCTACATAATCCAATATATTTATTTGAATTTGTTTCAGTTCTTCAACATTTATTTCTCTCTTCATTGGTAAATCCGGTCAACACCTCTCTGTAGAAATCGGCTGTCTCTTCCGCTGTCTTTTCCCACGTGAAATTTTTTGTTCTGTCAAAACCTTTTTTTACACACATCTCCCTAACAAACGGTTCATCACAAAAGACACTGATCTTTTCTCTCATGGTATCAGCATCATCCGCATCAAAATACACAGCTGCATCACCGCCAACTTCCGGGAGCGAACTTGACCGCGTACATACCACCGGACATCCGTTATCAAACGCTTCAAGTATCGGAAATCCGAACCCCTCATACAATGTCGGATACACAAAGCAGACTGCATTCCGGTATGCATATGCCAATTCTCCGTCTGACAGATCAAGCTGTAATACCCTGTCTGCTATACCGCATTTATTTATCAAGTCTGTTTCTCCGTCGGAAAAACTACTGCCTCCGACAAAAAGAAGCTTAAGATCTTTTTCCTGTAACAATCCGCTCACTTCTTTAGCAAACCACATTCCCCGCTTATAAGCATCCCGAACACCCACGTAAAGCAGGTACTTCCCCATATCCTCTATCTGCTCATTTTTCAATGGCTTCGGGAGATGGTTCGTTCCGTGATATATAACTCTTATCTTTTTCTCATTGATATCCGGATACACCCTTAATATGTCCGTCTTTGTATTCTCAGATATCGCAATTATCCCATCAGACTCAAATATCGCTCTCTTCTTCCTGTATATCTCGTCTTTTATACCTTCTGATCTGTCCAGCAAAAGCTCTTGAATCATGTCATGTATTGTCACAACAATCTTCGATGTCTCTATTTCCGCATCAAACAAATACGGATCTGTCCATGTCATATGTATAATATCATATTTTTTTCTGCGTATCCTGCTAATCGTCTTTTTCTGATTTAGTAGGTACAGTTTCCGATTAAACCTTGAAAGCACAAACTTTCTGTATATTTTCTCTCGGATCGTATTGCTTATTTTTTTTCGATCATTGTAGTATTTATTGATAGGAAACAAAATAAACCGTTCTGTTTCATAGCCCTCTTTGATCAACTCATCAGTCAGCTCAATGTGATATCTTGAAACACCGCCGCGTATTTGTATATAGAAAATCTGAAAATCATGCAGGATCTTCAACTGTAGTCAACCTCTCTAAAAAATCAAACCTATCCCTCTCTTTTATTCAACTCAACCAGTTCCGGTATCGCATATTTAACTCTTTCAATAAGCGCATCAAACGATCCGGATTCCAACACAAGTCCCGGAACATCTTCGCTTGTTGCGATCCATACATCTGCTTCATTGTCCCATACAAACTTAATCCTGTAATTCATGGTAGTCCTCCTCTATATACGCACGCTTATATCTGACTAACCCTTTCGGATGCCGCATCTGTATGTCACATGCTTCGCATGTTCCGACAGCTGCCGGCTCCCATTATTATATGATTCAGGGTTACTATCCACAGCCAATACAGACAGATTGCCTGCTTGCAGGCACATCTGTCTGATTGCATGATATTGACTGGAATAGTAACGATTTGGCTTTTTGTTTTAATCACTTTCTATTCATTGGGATTTCCGTCATTTCCGCCAACATTTGCGGAATATGCTGCACCCTCATCCAGATCGAAGATTTCTGCCACACCTGCTTTAAGCTCGGCCTTAGTCAGTCTTCCGTGTGGATAGCAAAGGTTCTTATCCTGGTCAACGCTCACAACCCGCCACTGTACTGCCCATGTAAAGGGCCCCCAAGCATAAAAGTCAATATCGGTGAAGTCATCGAACCAGTCGGTCCTGCCGTAGTCAAAAGCGGTTCCGAATCCCAGATAGTCTGCATAACGGTGAGCCATAAGGGCAAAATCCTGTCTGTTTATGAGCTCGTCAGGACAAAATGTATCAGAGCTGATCCTCGGAAATCCAAAACAGATTTTGTTATCCTCGCCCCACTTTACTGCATCGGCATAGGAAGCATTGGCCTTTACATCCGTAAATCGGGATTTGCCCTTTACCTTCGGGCTGCCTGCTGCCTCATACAGCGCCTGCACTGCTTCTGCCCTGGTGGCAAAGTTTTCTGAATCCTTATGACCGTCATTCGTGTCGATCACACTGTCCGGTACATCATCGGTACCTTTGTATTCACCGATGATCTTAGTATCATCGTCAAAGCAGACACAATGCCTGAGTTCATCAAAGGGATCACTGGATCCGCCATAATCTATGGTTTTGGAGTAAACCAGCCCTAAGTTCTCCGTTTCGTGAACATACTCGCCTTCCTGATATGCTTTACAAAGGCGGCTGTTGTTGCTGATGTCGATAGTATCGATACTGCTCAGTCCGAATGCCAGAAGATAATACAGCTTCCTGTTGTGTGACAGATCCAGAGATTTCAGATTCACATCACATTCAACGGCAAGATAGGCAAGTTCAGGATTATGAGAAAGATCAAGTTTACTTAAGCCCTTGTTATATCCACACACCAGCTCCGCAAGCTCCGGATTATGACTCACATCGATCTTTTTAAGCTTAGTCCATGCACAATTATAGTACTGAAGCCCCTTCAGGTTGCTCACATCCACATTGCCCAGGCGTGGATTATGCCAGATATCAAGCCTCTTGAGGTTCGGATTGTTGGACACATCAATTTTTTCAAGCTTGTTATAGAATGCTGCCAGTTCACACAAGAGCGGGTTATTGGAAAGATCCAGGGATGTCAGTCCGCATCTGCTGCAAAACAGATTTTCCAGCTTGCTGTTTTGTGACAGATCAAGTTCTTTTAATTTGGGATTTGAATTGCACTCCAGATATGCCAGCTCAGGGTTATTACGGACATTCAGCGATTTCAGGTTACAGTTGAAACAGTATACCCATTCCAGCTCAGGACAATCCGAAAAATCCAGGGATTCAAAATCATTATAGGAGCACCATATTCCCTTTAACCCCGGATTTCCCGACAGGTCAAATTCAGATATATGATTGCCCTTGCACCAGAGTCCCTTCAATTCGTGGAAGTACTCAATACCCTTAACGGAGCGGATCCCCATGTTTTCACAGTGAACATTCCAGATGAGCGTGATCTCCGCTTCGCTCAGATAACCGTCCCCATTCTCGTCAAAAGCGTTTTTTATGTATTTCCTGAATTTCTTATCGGGAAAATGCTTTTTATCGATCCTGACGGGAGCTTCGTCTTTCCGCTCACCCTTTTTGGACATTAAAGCCGGCGCATCTGCCACAGAATCCTGTCCCTTTACGTCACCATATGGTAGCATAGCGGTAAAAAGAAACAATATCAGCATAAAAGCCGTACACTTCTTAATGTTCTTCATAAAGTATGTTTCTCCTCTCCTGCGCAAAGGCAGTGATGAACTGTGATCATATATGGTTCGTAAAAGAAGCCGACCTTTTAATGGTGTTCGTATTATTATCTGTTCCGAGCTCACCCACCTGTTTTATCACATCCATGTCATCCTTGGACATGTTCTTTTTACCGGCATTCTTTTTGTGTATGATCTGCTTTATGCTCTTTCCTTTTTTCTTTGCATCATCAAGCATTTTATTTATGTCAGTCTTATTGTGGGTGATACCTTCAACCTTTTTATACGCAAGAGCCAGCATATAACTCCTGCCCATTCCGAATTCATCCCCCACATTGACCTCTGCTATTTTTCCGGTGTTGCTGATGATATCACCGTACTCCTCACCCTTTATGGACTTATATCTTGTTTTGAGGAGCTTATCAATACGCTCGATATTTACCAGCTTATCCAGTGTCACATCCTGCTTGATGCCGTCATCCGATTTATGCTTGCGATAGAGATTGATGTCTTTCAGCACATCCTCTATACCGGCGGCATACGCCTCGTTTGCATCATCAGCCGTATTGTACTCTGTGTTGATAATGGTCTTAAGTCTCTTGATACCACTTATAACATTCAGATATTCGTTAGAATTACGATGCGTTGACTTTGACCTTTCCAGCATATCCTGACATGTGTCCAGGATCAATATCTCCTTCATCTGATCCTTCATAGATGCAAGATTGGTATCTTTATTAAAGGGAGCAACATATATCGGATTAGCATCCGTGCCTATCTTGCACACCATCTCGTCCTGCTGCTTTATCTTGTACAAAAGATGGCAGAACCTGTTAAGCTTTTTGAGTGTATCCTTGCCTTCGTAGCTTCCCTCACCCCTGTTAAGCTCTTCCAATTTCCTTTTGTCCACCTGCAGGATCTCCTGACCCACGCCGGGTTTTCCTGTAAGATTATCCATGGAGCTGAATATCTCATCAAACTCCTCTTTGTTTTCCTCATAGAGCTGTCTGGCTTCCTCAATGGTATCATACTTAAAGCCAAAGGCGTTATCACGATCCTTGCCCGCTCTGTTCAAGGCTGTCTCAAAATCAAACGGATTCGTATCATCCAGCTTCTGCCCGTCTATGGCAAGCTTCTGAAAGCCGTTCACCTTCAGCCATCTTCCTATACCGAAGGCATCCATATCACAGACACTGAACTTCCTGGCATCATTTTTTGCGGCTTCCGCCATATTCTGTATGTCATTGAGTGCAGCCATAGTCGCTGCATACTGCTCTGAATTATATTTTTCCAGTGCCTTGCAGGTGCCCGGTCCCATCACGCTCATGATGGCAAACTGCACCGGAGCCTCAGCATCCAGATAGCTGTATCCCTTGCTATCACAATAATCCCTGTAAGCCGTGCTCTGCTCAAACTCGAATAAATCTATACCCTGAGCCTGAAGCTGTTTAACTCTGTCATGGATCTCCTTTATCTGCCCCGGAGTCATACGGGGAAGAGCCTTTTCTCTGGCTTTCTCTGCCTCGAAGGCAGCATCCCTCGCCTCATTTTCTCTGGCAGCCTTGTCAAGCCCTTTCATTCGGGCTTCAACAAGCTTATTTATCTGTTTTTCCTCTTCCTCGGTCCATTCATTTGGCTGAATCTCATCCAGACTTCCCTTGTATGGCTTGTTGATGACCCTGCGCTCTTCACCTTCACCGACTTCGGTGGGAACACCGAATTTCCTGTAATGCTCTATCAGCTCCTGCTCTACAGATAATATATCCTGCGGCACCCTGGCACCTTTTTTAGCAATTCTCTTGCAGGCTTCCCTGAAGATCCACAGGTTTCTCACATGCTGCTTTTGTAACTCTTCAGGATCAACCTTCTCATCTTCCTGTTTCTTTTTTTCCTGTTCCTTTTTTTCCTGTTCAGCCTTACTTCTCTCAATGGCTTCCTGCATCATCTGCTGCATTCTGAGACGTTCAGCATCCTGATCAAGGTTCTCTTCTTTTTTCTCCGGCTCTATCTTACCATTTTCCGGCTCGTTTTCATTCTCTTTCCCGGGTTCTTTCTCAGACTCTTTCTCGGGTTCTTTCTCAGGCTCTTTCTCGGGTTCCTTCCCGTTAACTGCTTTGCCTGGTCTGTAAAAGCCGTTCTCGTCTATACCCTCGTTAAATTTCCTGATCCTCTCCTGTTCTTCCTCTGCTTTTTTTGCCTTTTCAGCCATTCTTGCATCGTACAGGACCTTGTTTTTTTCGTATGCGCTCATTACCAGGGCATAGGATTCCGGGGCTTCGTTTTCCGCATTGGTATTTTTTGCGTGACCGAGCACCTTATCGAATATCTCATGTCTGCCCTCTACGGTGCTGTAGTCCATGGCAGCGATATCAGCCATGATCCCCGGTTCTCCGTACAGGATCTCAAAGATCGCGTACATGAGCAGGGTCTCCTCCCTGTTGCCTGTCCATCCGCCTTCTTCCACCA
Organism: Lachnospiraceae bacterium; assembly: GCA_017540915.1. Next base: position 308 of record JAFYAD010000174.1, on the reverse strand, counting down.
GCTGAGTCCTGAAGTCGCCAAAGGTATAAAAATTACTCCCATCGTCTTTGTTGACATCAAGTCCCTCTAATGCTTTCTTCTCATCCTCTTCGGTCCAGTTTTTAGGAAATGGCATTTTTTTATCCTCCTTTTTCTTACTATACCCTGAATTCCGTCTGCGCGTTTCACTTTTCTGAAAATTTTTCAGCCATTCGGAACCGGACATAAAATCAACGTTCTTACCGATGTCTGGTTTTACCGCTCTCTCACGATCTTCCCGCCTTCCACCCGGTACACGATATCGCACTCCTCGATGGTGGAAAGCCGGT
>JAFYAD010000173.1 GCA_017540915.1 Lachnospiraceae bacterium | reverse complement strand
TCAGTCATCTCACTGACTGCCTGTGCAAGATCCGTGGCATTCGATGCAAGTTCCGTTACGGAGCGGGCAACCTCTTCCATGGCCTCATGTATCTGCTCCATGGAATGACTCTGGGCGTCCGCCTGATTGCTCATGGACTCGGCTGCATTCATGCTGCTGTCAGCTTCATGCGAAAGTCCTTCGGTCACCTGTTTCATCTCGCCTAAAGTCTTACGCATTCTGTCAACATAATCAGACATTCTGTTATTCATTATTCCGATCTCATTGTTGCCGCCTCTTGTGATATCCACCGTGAAATCACCGTCTGCGATTCTCGTGATAGTATCCGTCAGGCTGTTGACCGGTTTCGAGATCATGCGGCTTACAAGGTACAGGATGATACCTGTGCTGACAGCCAACATCACGATCACAAAGATTACCGTAATGATACTCAAACGATTGAGATCAGCCAACACATCATTTCTGGCAACATATGAAACCAGTGTCCAGTTAGTACTTGCAATACTCTCTATAGAGATAAAATATTTTTTCTTATCGTTGCCCTTGATCTCATATACTTCCCCGCTTTTACCCGAAGAAACATCCTTGTAGATCTCCTGCATGAAAGTGTCCGATCCAAGGTCCGCTACCTCTGCTCCGATGTAGTTTTCATCCGGAGCACCGATTATGACAGAGCCTGCGAAAAGAATACTCTTTCCGGTTCCCAGGGGCGAATAGCTGCTGACGGCGCTCGATACATTCTTAAGGAAAATATCAGTAGACAACACACCCTTGCGTCCGTCTGCAAAATCTATGGTACGAACACCGTTCACTACCATCTCCTTGGTATCCATATCAATATCGGGCTTCCCGAATATAATATCCTGACTCGTGGTTCCGGTCTGATACCAGCCGCGGGTAGTCGGATCGTAATCATCCGCCGGAACCCAATCGCCGCCGTCGATAAATGATTTATCCGAGAAAGCAACATAAACATCATGAACCATATCCGGATATTTTGTCATACCCGGCTGCATAGCCTTCTTTATGCCGGCATTATCGAAAACCGTTGTCTCCAATGAATCGCCGATGGCATCATAATACCCCTTTATGCCGCCCATTGTGGTAGCTATGTCATTGGCATTTGATTTGGATTCCTTTTCCAGGGCATTTTTACTCTGGCTGATGATAATAGATTTGGAATTGGCAAAGATAAGCCCTGCTACCACTATTATGAAGAGAGCGATCATAGGTACGAGTACCAGTAAAAGCTGAACGCTGATCTTCATGTTCTTCTTGTTGCCTGATGAGAAATTGTCCATATGTTTTTCTCCAATCTGATGATTTGATCGAAGTTACATGTTGACGTCCAAATTCCCTATAAATCATTTCATAACAAACTCGTTTTAATAACATACCACATTTTAAGTGCAAATACAAATAGCAATAGTTCTGCTCATATAGCATCTGATGTACGGATCTGCCTACTCGATCACCCGGCGGATTTTTTCCACAAGCTCGGTGTATTCCGCGATGACCGGTGGATAGTTTTCCTTTATGAATTCCACATCACCGTCTTTGGCTGCATTTTCAAGCTCTAATGCTTTTTCGGAAAACGTCATGGCTCCGATGGTCTTAAGTGAACTTTTCAGTGAGTGGATCTTCACCTGGAATTCAGTGATATTGCCGCTCTCAAACTGTTCATCCAGTTCGCTCTTTCGTTTTGAACTCTCATTTACGTAGTCGTTCAGGATCTCAATATAGAAATCCATATCGTCTCCGCAGAATACAAGTCCCTTTTTTATATCAATTCCCAAACCCTCCAACGCCGCGCCAATATCACCTTCTGAAAGAACCTCGTTTGTATCCGGTTCTTCTGCACTCGGCTCTTCTGTCTTTGATCCTTCTGCCTTAAGTCCTTCTGTCCCGGGTTCTTCTGTCTTTGGTTCTTCCGTCCCCGGTTCTTCTGTCTTCATGTCAGCCGGGCTTTCCATAGCTTTTGACTCAATCTCCGGCTCTGTCTTCCGGGCGGTTTTACGACTTACCTTTTCACCGGGCAACCACATCTCAAGCTTCTTTTCAAGCTGGGCAACCTCTATGGGCTTTGAGAGGTAATCGTCAAACCCGGCCTCAATATAGCGATCCCTTGCACCTGATACCGCATTGGCGGTGAGGGCTATTATCACACATCCTGCGGGGATCAGGTTTTTCTCCTTCAAAACACCGAGAGTTTCGATGCCGTCCATCTTTGGCATCATATGGTCAAGGAACACGATATCGTATGTGTTTTGCGTCATCTTATCGATAGCTTCCGGTCCGGAAGCAGCCTCATCCGGCACGATGCCGTTTCGTTTCATAAGGCTTCTGGCAACCTTGCGGTTCATGCTGTTGTCATCCACCACCAGGATCTTCGCCCCGGTCGCATACAGATATCCCGTTTCATCACTGCGATCTCCGCCCCGCCTTAAGTGCTCACCGAGATCTCCTATGGGTTCCGCATTCACCAGCTCCTGTTCAAGCTCAAAAGAGAACTCCGAGCCCTTTCCGTACTCGCTCTCAACATTTACAGAGCTTCCCATCATATCCAAAAGCCTTGTGACTATGGACATTCCAAGGCCCGTTCCCTCTATATTCCTGTTTCTGGTCACGTCAAGTCTCGCGAAGGACTCAAAGAGTTTTTCTCTGTCCTCCTCACGAATGCCGATGCCTGTATCTTTTACACTGACACAGAGGATGTAATGTCTGTCGTCTGTTTTCCTGCCGGAAACACGCAGAGTTACACTGCCCTCCTCCGTGTATTTCACCGCGTTGGTCAGCAGGTTCATGATCACCTGGCGGATGCGCACGTCATCTCCGTACAGTGTGGATGGAAGAGTGTCATCCGCGATGAGCTCAAATTTCAATCCTTTGGATTTCGCCCTCTCGGATATTGAATTTACAAGATCGTTCAGGAAAGGTACAACATCATATTTTACAGGTTCCAGCTCCATCTTGCCGTCTTCGATCTTTGAAAAATCCAGAATACTGTTTATGAGGGACAGCAATGTCCTGCCTGCGGATCTGATGTTCTCGGCGTAATCCCGGATCTCGTCGCTGTCAGTCTCCCTGAGGACCATCTCGTTCATACCGAGGACTGCGTTGATGGGTGTGCGGATCTCATGGGACATCTGTGCCAAAAATGAGCTCTTGGCCTTACCCGCTGCAATGGCTGCATCCGCCGCATCCTTCAGTTCGCTGTTGGTCTTTTCCTGCCATACGATGAAATCCGTCAGCAGTCTGTATACAAATATCATGCAAAACAGAAATGCCACAAGACATACAAGGGCGTAGACTAACACAGTGCCGTATATCCTCCATGCATTTGATACAACATACACCACAAAGTTCGATTCCTCATTTCGAGTGGCGATGAGTATCTTCAATCCCCTGTCATAATCTTTGAAAACACCGGTCGTGATGCCGTCTGCTCTTGTTTCTCCGTAGGGGAGCTCCTGAACATTCACAGTACTGTTCTGCGTCATCTGATAAGCACCGTATGGGTGATTGATGATCTCTCCGTCCGGATCCACCAGAAAAGCATAGCCATCGGAAGTATAGCTGTCACCCAGTATCTGCACCAGCTTATCCATGAAAAAGTCGATACCGAAAATACCCAGAAATTCTCCGGTCTTATCGTCGTATACGACCTCTGAGATCGTGAGACAGTAACCGCCTGTCTGTTCGTCGTAATATGGCGCGGATACACTCCAGCCATTCTCTGATGACAGGGTATCCATGTACCACTGACGTTCCTCCACATGCCATCCCTCATCCGGCTCCCAGCCGTTGCTCATGTAGACTGTGTGCTCAAACTCAGGATTTGTCATATATGTGACAGAGATTTCGGGATACTGCGCGGTGATAACCCGAAGGTATTCCACCGTACCCTCATAATCGTCCAGCATTTCCGGGTTGGTGGATAT
>JAFYAD010000172.1 GCA_017540915.1 Lachnospiraceae bacterium | reverse complement strand
GGTATGGAATCCAGTGAATTCTGACGGTGGACAAAGCTGTAGGTGGTACCATCATCAAACCTCATGATCGGTGGATTTTTTCCCTCAAAAACCATCCCGCAGAAGGTTTCTCCGTTCATGATGCTGCTGCCCGTGAGTTTACAGGCGATGCTGTCCATCTTGTGGTTTGTAAGTTTGGTGAGCCCCCCGTTCAGGTAAAAACATATTCCCACAGGCAACTCGTCCATGCATTCTTTGACGGTCATTAATGTAAGACTTTTATTTCTGATCCTGATACAGTTGATGATCTCCGCGGAAACTGCACCTGTCATTATAAGATTTATAAACGCCAGGATCGCAGGGTGGTAGATGAGGGTACCGGTTGAAGTCAGAAGCCGATACATCAGGATCTGTATCAATACGAGGACGATAACGGTTTCTGTCAGGGAGATCAGTATCCTTATTTTTTTCCCATCTAAAGACAGGTGCATGATGACCGAGAGAAAGAACGCAAGGCAGATCAGTATAGACCATAGGATCATCGCTCCCGATACGCATGACATAAAAGTATTCATTCCGGTCTACCTCCTTTAAGACTGATGTGCTGAATGTCATCCTCTATGAAGGAGCAGAGAGACAGTTCCGGTCTGAGTGTGCCGGAGAGCTCATCAATGTTTACAGGGAAGTCTGTCTCAAGTGACAGCAGAGTGTCCTCATCGGGATATATTTTTACGGATAATGCCTCGGCGTTATCTATAATATGTTCAAGCACATACTCAAACAAATCATAGGCGGAGATCATCTTTCCGGGAGAGATCTCTGCGGAAAGCCCCTTTGTCAGTTCGCACACTATATCGAAAACATCGGTCTGTTCAAGGCTCTCACTGATGGAGAGATACAGCTCGTCAGTTGATATCTTATGTTTGCTTTCCGCCAGGAGCATAAGATTTGAGCAGCGCTTGACATATGTTCCGAGAAGCAGGCACTGCTCCATTTTCTGGTTAGGATCAATGTCGTCATCCAGTATACGTTCTATTTTGGCAAGCTGGGGATGTATGTGACGGGCTATCCTGTCGTACAGTCTGTTCCGGGTTTCGTTTTTTGCCTTTTCGCTCAGATAACGGTTTTCTTCCTCGATCAGTACATTTTCGTCCTCAAGCTGTTCTGTCAGATCCATGATCTCGCTGTTGAGCAGGTTTAGTGCAGAGATGTCTTCGTTCCAGGTTATACTGCCGCCTCTGATGGAGTAGGTTTTGCGGTTGAAATTCTCATCTCCTTTTGTATCAAGATAGCCTCCGGACCGGTATACAGTCTCACCTGCAGAGTTTTTGATCTCAGCATTGATATGTGTTATCTCGAAAAGCTTGTTATAGCCGGTGTTTGAGGGTATCAGACCGATCATAATGCAGCCCTCCCACAGTCCGATGAAGAGTGCGAGATAGATCTCCTGGATGTTGTACAGCTTGCATCCCAGTATTTCAGGGGATGTTCCTCCTCCGGCGTAGTAGACCGCTATCAGCGCCAGGGCAAAGGATGAGGGAACAAGGGGGATATACCATTGTTTGCGGCATGTGGACAGACGGCATTTTCTCATAAGGAGTATATAGGAGCCTAAGGCAACAGCAAACGACCAGGTGAATATTATATAGTAGAGCGGGCGATAGATAACACGGTTTATGCCGTCCGCCCTGACAGAGGATGTTAAAGCGAGATGATGCAGGTCATTTGTCAGGATCATGATTATCAGTATTACAGTGATGACCCAGGCCGCTTTCAAGGGAAGGGAGAGTTTTGCGCGACTGTCCCTGCCTACGCAATGTGCGGCGCTCAGGGATAACATGGGCATGGCAATGAACGGGATGTAATACAAATACCAGAGATAGCGGTTTATAACAGGTGAACGCATAAACAGGACATAACGGCAGATACGTAGCGTAAATAACAGCAGCAGCATCAGAGCAATCGCAATGATGTACCGCCGGATGGGTTTATGTGCGATACGCTGTACAATGGATGCCGCCCATGCGACTGCGATGAAGCAGTACAGCATGGACGGAAGGTATTCAATATACAATCGTAAAATACCAAACTGTATGATGATGCTACTTATATATGCAGTAAAAAAGGCTATGATAAAAGCAGCAGAGTATTTGTATTCTGTTGCGGTTGTATGAAGCAATTAAGGTTCCTCCCATATATTATGATTCAGGGTATGCTTTTGACTGTTACTATTCACAGTCACTTTTGACCTTTGAATCATTATAGTGAGATAACAGAAAAATCACAATAGGAAACAGGAAAGACTGAAAATGAACCACTTGGCCAATAGACAGGTATTTTTCATTTGACTTATAATACAACAGATTATAGTTATCTGCATTTATGCAGGATACGGATTCCGGCTGTCAATTCGGATGCCGGAAACTCTGTAGCAACACATGCAGTCTGAATACTACATGATATCGACTGTGAATAGTAACAATTGAAGACCACAATCAGAAAAGGAGAGGAACTCATGAAGAGAAAAACGATCATGCCTCTGCTCGCGCTGGCAGTTTCACTGAGTTTGACAGCCTGCGGCGGAGGAGCAGGGGACACGACGGGGACAGATGTCACGGCTGATACCACAGCACCGGCAGATACTGCCGAAAAGCCGGTTGATACCGCTGCGTCAGGATCAGGATCCGAAGAGGTGTTTGTCGAGGAAGAACCGGCAAAAAATGAGCTGGATGCGAGTGCTCCGATCCCGGGAGTAAACAGGGAATACGAGCTCACGGAGCAGGTATTTGAGGAAGAAAATCTTATAATACGTCTGCCGGAGGGTGTCACCGCGGTCAATGAGGGCAGGGGCGATAACCTTGGACATATCACATTGACGGATGAAGCGGACGGCTGGAAGCTGATGTTCCGTCCTACTAATTTTGGTCTGGAAAACATGGTAAATAACGTTTCCGGATCTGTGATATACGACGGCAATTATATCAAGACAGACTGGTCACAGGATGTTCCGGCGACAGTGGCAGGCTTCCCGGCACAGGTATGGGCCAATAATATCCGCGAGGGGTGGCTTCACCCGTCCAACGAGTCTGATGCGCCGGCTGTGGATATCATAGTCGATTACGGCGAGACTCTGGTAGGCGAGTGGCTTGGTATGCAGATACGCCTTGAAGCGCTGGATCCAAAGGATGATACCAATATCTATCATTACCTTTATAACAGCAAGCTTCGTTCGGTCCTTAATAATTTCGAATGTATCGAAACACCTGACGGAAAGGAAGTTGCAGCCAACGGACTTGCTGCAAACTTCCCGGCGCGTTGGCAGGTAAAGGCCGGAGACAGCTCAATGGTAGCGTTGCTGCATTCGAGAGAAGTAAAGGGCGGCAT
>JAFYAD010000171.1 GCA_017540915.1 Lachnospiraceae bacterium | reverse complement strand
TCATCCCCGGGAGAAACTCTTCCTTATCCCTTATCTGCAGATCGATGGATATTCCTGCCATATGGGCCACCATGGCTCCGGTGGTAAAAGTGGCTCCCGGAGGAGCAAAGGCTCCGTTTATCTCCCCGGAATCAATAAATTCGGTAGATTCTCCCGACAAAGAATCTTTGACAGTATCAGGGGCAGCTCCCGAAAAATCCTCACCTTCCATAGCAAGCTTCGTCAGCTCCGGTATATACTCGGTGACACCGCCGCCCTTTGAAGAATAACAGCTCTCCATGGATTCCAAAAAAATATAGATGAGATTCCTCTTTTTTTCGGGAAAGGTAAGATCCGCTTCCTTTGCATCCACATAATAATTTTCATACACGTCCGACGCCTTCAGATTCAGTATCCAGAACCTGAGCACATGCAGATGCACAAAAGCCATTGCGATATCCGCAACTATAATGATCGCCGCCGACAGCAGCATGATACTCCTCACATCACTCTCCCCATAACGCATCAAAAGCACACGGTACAAAACCGTCGGGATCACTATTCCCGCCACTGCAAAGGATATGGTCTTGGGGAGTTCTTTTATGAAAGGTCCTTTATTTCCGCCCTTAAGTGGCATGATGGTATAGTAGATGAGTTCGAACAGACGCACATCATAGAAGCGGGTGATGAGAAACCTGTAGCCGTAAAACAGCATGACCGCCACCCACCATATAAATATGGATATAGACATCCTAACTCTCCGTAAAATTACTGAATATGAGCCACAATTTGCAATAAAGCGCCACGGGGGGCACATCATACACCGGTATGACGCCTGCCTTCCTGTAGGTATCTACAGTCTCATATTCAGATTCTCCTGAATTCAAAAATGACAAAAGAACCGGAATCCGACGCTCTTTGCAATACTTAACAAAAACTCGCAGTCCGTCCGTCACGCCTATGGTGCCGGAATGATAACCCTCCAGCATGACCACCCGGGTCCTGTCTGTGACCAAGTCACTATTAAAACACATTCCGGGGTAAGCCGCAAGTCTCAATATCATGTCGCTCTTTTCACAAAGTTTTATATCCCGTACCGGAAGGTCAGAAAACAGATTCTCATCATAGATCAGTTCTTCAAGTCCGGCATCACCGGATCTGAAATCATCACTGTCTTCGCCGGGCGCGCATTTTTTCTCTTTATAAGACCCACAGCCTCTCCTCATATCCGGCCCATCATAAGCATAAAAATCCGATGAGCCTGCCATGGATGATAAAAGTTTGTCGCCCCGGATGATCTGCGCCACACCTTCAAAAGAGGGATTCTTATATGCGATATAAACTCCCGGGGTTCCTTTCCGGCGGATATATTCCACAGCGGCTTCAAAATTTACCCTTCCGTTGGAACGAGGGTCTGACAGCACATAGGCACTTGACACCAGGATTACCGGGATTCCGATACCCGCAAACATATAATGAAGCAAAGCCGCAGTATAGTGAAGAGTATCAGTCCCATGAGTTATGATGATGCCGTCACTGTGATCGGCCGCCATGGCCACACTGTCCTTTAGTTTCAGCACATGGGACGCCTTAAGATCTTCACTGAGTATCCTGTAAGGCTCCTCAAAAGTAAAATGCAGTTCATTTTTGTCGCAAAGTCCCAGCCGTCCCTTAAGATCTCCTCCGGGACGGATCGAATCTCCTTCTATAACACCTGAAATGGTGCCTCCTGTAAAAATCACATGAATATTCATGCCAAACATTATATCAAAGTTGTTTACCATACAAAAGTACTAAATATCCACTCACAAAAAATATGATTTTATTGATATGAAAACATCTTTCCCAGTTCAAAAATACGATTCGAAAACAGACTGCCATGATGCTTTGCAAAACACAGATTTCCGAAAAACTGCAGAGGATCCTTACGGAACGCGACCTGAGCATATGCAGATTCTCAAAGATAACCGGCCTGGACAAAGCGGTACTCCTACGCATAATACACGGACAATGCCTTCCAAAGCCCTGTACCGTAAAATGCATATGCCATGCCCTCGAAATCCGCGTGAGCGACTTCCTGGAGACAGCCCCCTGCACATCGGAAAAGAATCAGACCGCGTTACAGGAAAAAGATCGGACCATTCTGCCTGAAACAGATCAAACTATACTACCGAAAACGGATCGGACCATGTTGTCTGAAACGGATCGGGACATACACCTTTGTATCAAAAAACGTCTCAAAGAAAAAAACTGGTCATTATACCGGCTCACCAAGGAAGCCCGGCTTTCAAAAAACACTCTGTATAATTCCATCAAACGCAACAATATCCCCGATTACAAAACCCTTCTGAGAATATGCGAAGCCCTTGAAATTGCTCCCGCACAAATCCTTGACTTCTATATTTGATTGCTTTTTCCAAAAAAAAAGTATTATAATTAGAACAGTCACTTAATCTGAGGTACGATCATGTCCGGAATAGTATTGGATGGAAGAAGGATAATGGCATATGAACGGCTTGAACAGTTGTGTGCCTATACCGGAAAGGATGAAACATACCTTTCCGCTCTTTGGATGGAACTGATTCCCGATGCGGATCTGATGACGGATTTCATGTACTACCTCGATCACCACAGTTTCTGCAACAAAACAGTCTGCCGCGGATACAGTCTGACGGACCTGTATTTCTACAAGATCCGCAGATACGATGTAAAGAGGGACGCCGGTAAAAACAATGCAGACTGCAATAAAGAAGCACTGGTACTTGACACCTTCATGATGATGGCGGATATGAAAAAAGATCCGGACAAATACATCAACAAACTGAACGACGCCATGGGCCAGGGCATGGACTTGTATTAAAACAAACCTGTATGGAATATTTGATCGACCATCAATTAAATATAATGCTGTTCTTAAGCGGTATCTGCACCGCTCTTGCGATAATGGTCCTGATATCCAGATCCATCCCCGAGGGACGCAGAAACGCTCTCCTTATTCTGGAAGCAGGCTGTGCCCTGCTGCTCATCTGTGACCGTTTCGCATACATATATCGCGGAGACATCAGTCATACCGGATATATCATGGTACGTGTCTGCAACTTCCTGGTCTACATGTTCTCTCTCATAATAGTCCAGGCCTTTAATCATTTTCTTATAGAACTGCTCTATCCCGGTCAGGATGAAAACGGATCGATACTGCTGAATATCTGTGACTTTCTCCTCATGCTCGGAGGAGGCCTGACCATAGTCTCGCAGTTCACCGGCATCTTTTATTATTTTGATAAAATGAACCTGTATCACCGGAATTCCGGTATAGTTTTATTCTGGATCATCACGCTGACGGTTCTGCTCATACAGATGATCGTGATCGCCCGGTCAAAACAAAGCCTAAGCCTCAGGATGCGCATCGCAATGCTGCTGTTTGCCTTTGTGCCTCTGACGGCCGCCCTGTTGCAGACTAAGTTTTACGGCCTGTCCCTTACCAATATTTCCATCGTGGGACTGGCGATGCTGCTGTATCTCATCACCCTGCTGGACATGAACGCCACTGTCGCCAAGGCGAATCAGCAGGAGATCAAAATGCTGCGTGATGAACAGGAACTCATGCAGAATCTGTTTGACCAGACGGCATCAGCTCTTGCAAGCGCCATCGATGCCAAGGACAAGTATACCCACGGTCATTCCG
>JAFYAD010000170.1 GCA_017540915.1 Lachnospiraceae bacterium | reverse complement strand
GTTTTCCTCAGTCATACCAAAGGTTCCGGGGTAATCGATGGTGGCATTATTGGCCAGCATTCTTAAGACCGCCTTCTCGCCAAAAGAGGTGGGTATGATGGAAACACGGACGTTCACTATCTGATCTCTGATCCTGACACGGAAATGTCCGTCCTGTGGAACCCTTCTTTCTGCTATATCAAGCTCTGCTATGATCTTGATACGGGCTATCAGTGACGCATGTATGCTCTTCTGGAGAGTGACATACTCCACCATGGCACCATCAATACACATTCTGACCAGTGTGTTTTTTTCAAAGGGCTCAATGTGTATGTCCGATACATTGTCGGCGTATGCCTTGTCCAGCAAACTGTTAACAAGATTTATGATGGGAGTGTCATCCGTCGCATCTGACGTGTCGATGAGCATTTCATCGACAGCCGACTCCTCGATGTTCTTATTGGCAGCCGTAACCGCTTCCTTAGCGGAAATCTCTGCGTAATAATAGTGTATCGCATTTTTAAGAGGTTCCGCTTCCGATATGAACAGCTCAATGTTCATACCGGTGGTCTGCCTGATATCCTCTCTACCATAAAGATTCAGGGGATCGTTCACAACCAGCTGGAGACGGTCACCCTCGGTACCGATCGGCAGCATGACATAATTTACAGCCAGCTGCTCAGGTATCATGTCGACCGCATCGATATCAACCTTGTAATTTGAAATATCTATAACCTCAAGATTCAGCTTCTCTGCAAGGGCGCCCAGCATCTGACGCTCACTGATAAAACCCTGTTGTATGAGAATTGCGCCGATACGCTCACCCTTATGTTCCTTTTGGTAAGCTAACGCCTCTCCAAGCTGTGCATCTGTGATATATCCCATCTCTATCAGGGTATCGCCGAGACGAAGCTTTTTAATGGCGTTATTATCAAATGCGCCACCGCTTTTCAGAGTCTGCTGCGGTGAAGGCTGTTCAGCATATGACTGGCTGCCGCCCTGCGCCAATCCCGCACCCGGATTTGAATATCCGCCGGCACTGCTCTGGTCATATCCACCGCCTGCGCTGCTATAATCACTACTCGCACTCGAATCACCAAGTCTCAGTTTCATATTTATTCCTCTACTTCCTCTTCACCTTTAGCAATAAACTCATCAAACTTAGTGCCATCATACATATAAAAATCTAAATACACTATCAGTCTTGCAGGATCTTCAGCCTCGTATGATACCAGTTTTCCATCAACATACTGTAACGGGATAGAGGTAATACTGGTCCACTCGTAACTTACTACTCTCATGGCTTTATTGGTGATCAGCTCATCCAGCAAAGTCTGGGCCGATCTGCGATTACCGTAGACATCCAGCATCACCCTTGTGGCATAAACGTCCGCATAACTCGTATCAGCCACACTAAACATTCCTGCATCATCATTTATGGACGCGATAGCATCAAGATCGGCACCGCCGGCATCAGCCGCAGCCGGATCAACGCCTGATGTGTCAGCTTCAGGATCGGTCTCGCTAAGATGTTTCTGAAATGAAGCCCATGTCTTGGAGTAGGTATAAGGCAACAAGGTTACACTACCCTTTGCCGACTGGATCATCAGGTTATTGACCTTAAGCCTGTATCCCAATGCCTTACCGGTGATAAGCCTGTCAACCTCAGCCGGTACCATCATTTCATAATAGCGGGCCGAGAGCTCTTTATTCATATTCAAAGCACTCTCCTTAAACTCTTCTAACATTGAGAGCTGATATGCTTTCATTTTGATGGTATCAAACTCTACCTGCGCCGAATCAATCTCACTCTCCAGATTTTTGATCTTATTGTTCATAGGGCGGATCCCTATGATAAAGAAAAGCGCCACTATGACTATTAGACCGAGTGCATATAATAGTTTTTTGTCTCTATCTGTAATGGTTGATGTATTCATGAAATCTCCTTTTTATCTGCCTGCAGAATCAGCCAGAATGCATTCCAGATTGGCAACCCACTCACCGGAAGAACTGATCTCACTGTATCCGGTATAATTGACCGCATAAAAACAATCCTGTGCGGAAAGCCTGTCTATAAATGTGTTTATCATGTCGACTTCTACAAACCTCGCTGTAACTCCCAACACGCCTGTGGTCGCATTATAATTGTCTATGGTAACAGTTCCCAGGCCAACCGCAGCTGCATCAACGATCTTATTGACATCATAAACAGGTAACGGATAAGAATCTATACCGGCATCCAAAAGCCTCATGGCGTTCACGTGATCACTGATATAACCGATCTCATCTGCCAAAACATCATATTTAGCCGCATCCAGTCTGATGGAAGGGTTTGAAATATAGTCCTGAAGCTGTTTAAGTTTAGCCTTGTCCTGTGACAGTGTTATACCTCTGTATACCGTAATCCCTGTCATGATCAGTATCACCACAACATAAGGTATCACCAGTCTGGCTTTCCTGATCCTGGCGGTATTGTCTATGATCTTTCCTTTGCCGTAGAACTTCAGGAGATTCTGCTGATCCGTCATGTTCATAAGACCGGCAGTCGGATAAAAAAGCGAGTTAATGCTATCGTTTTTACCCCGGTATTTGACTCCCTTCATGCCCACCAGATTAAATACCTTGATCTCATCTGACTGATTCATGGATACGGCTCTGTAAACATTTACCGCATCTTCCGTAGTCATGCCTGCCAGGTAAATATCGGCAATGTTGTCCTCGACCTTTTCCGACTTTGAGAACTGGACGATCTGACTGATGGCATTGGAGATCTCACCTGCATACTCCAAAGTACCCAGACTATTGAACGTTCTGGCGGTAGTAGAATAAAAATACTCACCTTTAACAAAATATATGGCTGTGACGGTCATACCGTCCTTTATCATGATAACACTGTTTGTGTTGGCAGCGAATTTGAGCTTTTTAAGGAAATTGACCGAAACACCGATACCGCTGTTTATCTCTTTTATACTGATCCCGGCACTCTCAAAAACCTGTACATAATTGTCTATGAAATCGACATCTGCAAGCTCTGTGCACACCTTCATGGTCTTTTTCTTACTGTCACGACCTACGACATAAAAGCCCAACAGACGCTTTCTCTCTCCGCTTCGCTCTTCAAATTCACGTTGGAGGTACTGATCTGCCTTGCTTTGATTCATGATCGGCATATCAAGGACTCTGACGGAGATCTGTGGTGTATTTATCACCAGCCTTATGCCCTTTCTGGGTAACTTAAAGCTGTTCCACATATCCGTCAATGCAGCAACCAACCCCTCAGGGTCTGTTATGATACCGTTTAAGAAACTGCCCTCCGGCATCTGTTTTGAATATACACGATTTACGGACACACTTCGCCCACTGCCCGAGCCGTTCAAAACCTCTATATCCGTATTTGACAAATAAACTGTCAAGCCCATAGCTTTTCCTTTCCGGTTAAGTCTGATTTGTTTTTCGAATCTGTTCTGTGAATTAAGAGTCTGTAACCACGCACCCTAATAACTCTCCATTAATCAGGAGCTTCCGATGGTCTGATATGACTGATAGATCGGTACGATCACCGAAATCATGATAAAACCGACTATAACGGCCATCACCACTATCATGACCGGTTCAAGGTAAGCGACCATTGTCTCGATGGCACGCTCCGACTCAAATTCCATATCATCCGCTATGGAATCCAGCATCGTCTCCAGTGATCCGGCCTCCTCTCCCACACGTATGGAAGATTCCAGTTTTTTTACAAAGCCGTCAACCTTGCCGAGTGATATGCTCAGCTTCTCACCTGCCATCGTATCGGCTATAACCTGCTTGAACTGGCTTTCTATATATCTGTTGCCTATGGTATGACTTGCAATATCAAGACACTGCACAATAGAAATTCCGGATGAATACAGAGAACTCATGGTGCGGGCAAATCTGGCGGTATATATGACCTTAAACAGCTTGCCAATCTTCGGGAGATGCACCAGACAATAATCCAAAAGATATTGGACCTTCGGTATTTTTTTGACAAAATACATTGCTATAAAAAAGAGAACCGCTCCGATTATGATAGCATACCAGAATTTTGCCACAAAATCACTGATAGCCATCATTATAACCGTCGGCAACGGAAGGCTTGGCATTCCCTCAAACAAAGTCTCAAACTGGGGCATAACAAAGCCGAATATAACTCCTACCACCAGGACTATCAAACCCATGAGGATCTTCGGATATGTCATGGCATTTTTGACCTTGGCATTCAGGCGGTCTTCCTTGGTATACTGTTCAGCCACTCGCATGGCAGTATTATCCAATCCGCCGCTGGATTCCGCCGCACGGAACATATTGATGATCAGCATGGGGAACACGCCTCTCAGAGATTCCATGGCCACGGACAAAGGTATTCCCTGCATAACCTCCCTGGTGACATCATTATATACCCTGCGCTCATAGGGAGTAACCGATTCGTCCTCCCCCAGCATCTGAAGGCATCTGATAAGTGGTATTCCCGCTCTCAGCAAAGTGCCTATCTGCCTTGCGTATTCGGCCAGCGACTTTGTCTTCAACGGCTTATAGTGGGCACTTTTGGTAAGATCTTTTGCCTCCAGTAACATTAAGTTTTTTGTCTTAAGATGCTCATGTATATCCTGTTCGTCCCCGGCCATCATAGTGCCGACTACGATCTTTCCGTCCGGATCCTGAGCCTTATACCTGTAATTGGGCATATGCTATGCTCCTCGTAATATATTTACCGTCACTGATCACTGAATTCTATCAGCTTGAATGTGTAATATCCTGTCCAGGAAATAGCTCCGCTGTCGCTTTTGTTAAATAATACTATATACCTGTCCTTTTGATATGTAAAGGCGGAAGGTTCTCTTGCCTCTTTGTCCCAGGCCTGGAGTATGATCTGTCCATCGGCATCTGCCATTTTCAATATCTCCTCCTCTATGCCCTGGCTCATGCCATTTACAGCGGAAGGATTATACACAGAGCCACCGAACCCGTAATTTTCAATGGCTTTCATCTTCATGGCAATACGGATATCCTTGGCCTCTCTCAAAGTTGTCCTCGCCTTTGCTTTTATCCCAAACCAAAAAAAGACTACACACAATACAACTGCGATCACTGCAACCCCAGCTATTATCATGGTAATCATCTGTCTTCTATATGCTGTTGTGGTCCCGATGACAGGGGTATTCTGGTCTTTTTCTGTCATTGGTTTCTCCAATTAAGGCACAATGTTTATGTTTTGTTTGTGTTTTGCTTTTTGCATCCTGCGTGTAAACACGATGTATAAAACCTGTTGCTCAACGCACCGTGTTTTCCCTTATGTTATCTATAATTGATAAGCAATTATTTCAAAAAATATACCCTCCTCCGATTGGAGGAGGGATAATATTAATATATAATATTAGCTATTAGTTGTAGTCGTATTCTTTACCGGAGGCTGTACAGTCCATTCTCCTGATGTATCCTGTGTTGCAGTTATTACGCTTCCATCCTGTGAAGTAAACGTTACTGTATCAACCTTATCAATAATATATGGATTTCTTGCCTGCTCCTTTGTACCTGCTGCTCCACCGGTCTTATGACTTACTGTACCAGCTGTAACCTTTGTGGGATATACTAAATCGTTTATTTTATCACGGTCGGCCTGAACCGATAAATCAACAGGATCACCTGATTTTGCATATCTCTCATCGTCTATCGCCTGTATAGCGGTATAAATCGATCTGCACTCCTCAAGATACTTAGAAGTACGTGCCTTGTCGATGTAACCCAACAGAGCCGGTGCCAAAAGAGCTGCCATAATAGCCAGAATAACCAGTACAACGATAAGCTCTACCAGTGTGAAACCTTTTTGATCCTTCTTTAACTCTTCAAATCTTTTTCTCATAGTGTCTTCCTCCTTGAATCCCCTGTTTTTATGCCAACCGGAACATATCATTATTATACCCTTTATGCCGTGATATGTAAAGTCTTGCTAAAAACATTTGTTTTTTGTTGTCCACTATTTATATCGGAATATGGCCAAAAAATATTAGGGGTTTCGGACAAAAAACATAACATTCAAAAAAATATTCCGTGAATCACCTTTTAACCCTCAGATCTTTCCGTTATATCCGAGTACATGGTATCGTCTTCAT
>JAFYAD010000169.1 GCA_017540915.1 Lachnospiraceae bacterium | reverse complement strand
GTATTCATCCACTACCGGTGTGCCCGAAGAAGCCTTGAGTGTTACAGGACCGGTACCAAGATGGCAAAATCTTTCTATCTTTGTTCCACCTGCTGCTTTTCCGTTGATATAGATCTCAACATCGGAATCATTGTAGCCATTGTAAGATACTGTATATCTTAATGTCACTTCTCCTTCCGGAATCTCACTATCGGAATCAGCCAGATAATAGCCAAACTGATTTCCATTATATGCATAATGAAGCTTTCCATTTTTAACATAGAATACAAATCCGCCGTAATCCATGCCCGCGCTTACTATGATGCCCTCGTCTCCTTTTTTATAATCCGTGACCACCTCTATCTCGTAGGATGTAAAATCAGCAGGGAATGTCACATCTCCTCCCAACGTGAAAGGTTTATATATTTTTTTCAGAGAGATCTTCTTTTCCGGTATCTTGAATGAACCCATCATGCCTTCATGTTCCCATTTATCTTTAATGGCATGCGGACCGCGTAACAGCATGGGGAAAACATTGTTTCTTCCTGCTTCCAGAAAGAATTCTTCCCTGAGCTCTAAAAGCTTTTCAGGATACTGGTCTGCTACGTTATACTTTTCGGAATAGTCTGTCTCCACGTGGTAAAGCTCCCACACATCATCATCATAGCTTTCATTGAAAGTATGATTGACATTTGCTTTCCAACCATCCTTGTATATGCCACGGTTTCCTGCAACCTCATAATACTGGACATGTTTTCTGTCAGCGGCATTGCCGTCTTCCATCGAATACTTAAAACTTGTACCGGTAAATGGCTGCTGAGCAACTCCCTTTATCACGGAAGGCTTTGGCTTTCCTATTATGTCCAGGATCGTAGGTGTAATATCACTTACATGATGATACTGACTTCTGACCGCACCGGGATCTTTAATGAGTTTCGGATATCTGATGATCAGCGGATCCTTTACTCCTCCCTCGTATGACCACATCTTGTACCACTGGAACGGAGTGTTGCATGCGTTTGCCCATCCTGTCGGATAATGAGGCATAGACCCCGGCAGTCCCAGCTCGTCAAGACGACCTATTGTATCAGCTACCTCATTAGTAGTGTCCAGGTAATATCCACCTCTCATGCAATTAAAATGACCATCTTTGCCGCCTTCCGAGCTGGCTCCGTTATCAGATATGAACACAACAACCGTGTTGTCCAGCTGCTCAATGTCACGCAAAAATTCTATCAGTCTTCCGATCTGCTCATCGGTGTGTTCCAAAAATCCGGCATATACCTCCATCTGACGTGCAAACACTTTCTTCCGGTCATCTGTCAGATCATCCCATGCATCAACATATGGAGCACGATCAGTCAACTCCGCATCCTCGGGAATGATACCTATCTTTTTCTGATTTGCAAACCATTCATCCCTGATAGCATCCCATCCCTTGTCGAACTTCCCCTTATATCTGTCTATATACTCCTTTGGAGCCTGATGCGGTGAATGTGTCGCACCATAGGCAAGATACAAAAAGAACGGCTTGTCCGGATAAGAGTTCTTTTGATTATAAATGAAATCTATCGCATTGTCCGTCAGATCTTCAGAGCAATGATAGCCTTCCTCAGCAGATTTGGGCTGTGGAATGTGGGAATTGTCGCGTACCAACGGCGGATTGTACTGATCGCAGGCCGCTGTCAAAAAACCATAATAACGTTCAAAGCCCTTTCCAAGAGGCCAATTGTCATAAGGTCCCGACTCGAATTTAGTATCAGAAAGGTGCCACTTACCAACTGCAAATGTAGAATAGTCATACTCCTTCAGGATTTCCGCAATAGTTCCATATTCCGGCAATATGTGTCCCGCCGTGTTTCCAGCCTGAGTTTTCCATTCCACGAGAGAAGCTATTCCTGCCTTATGGTGATTCACTCCTGTCAAAAGTGAGCACCGGGTAGCAGAGCATATTGCTGTAGTATGGAAGTTATTGTACCTTAATCCCTCTTTTGCCAACCTGTCAATATTGGGAGTGTGAATAGTAGATCCATAACAGCCTAATGCTGCAAAACCCATGTCATCCAATACTATATAAACAACGTTAGGTGCATTCTCCGGACGATTTGAGTATTCCTCATAAAGGTACTCCGTATCCTCTATGGTACGACCCGGATGTCCGATGTATTTCCTTGGCATATCGCATCCTCCTTTTAATATGAATTGCCCCCTACCTTCGGTCGGCGGCATGTCTACCGGCATCAGGACTACTGTGACTCCGTCATGATAGTTCCGACCCCCACAAAATGGGATAACTTAAATTATCCAACAGATTTTCTGTGTTATTGAAGAGTTTTTCGATTATTTCCGGTGCGTTAGTTTCTATATTGGCATCAAGAATCTCACGATATTTTTTTCCGGCAGCCATCAGAACTCCCGGAGCACTTTTCACATAGGGCAAAAGATTGTTTTTTCCCTTACTGTACAGAAGTGTCCCCTTATAAATGTGAACAATCCAGTATTCGGGTTTTTCCTTTTCGACTATCCACTGAAAGACAATGTCATCATCGCTCGATTTTTCGGCATCAAGGCTGATACCCAGGTAATCCAGGGTCAGATCAGACGGCATATTTTCTGCCAGCTTCAGAAAATCTCCCTTTGCTTCCCTGTCTTTTTCCGGCAATCTCACCTGTATTCCGTAACGCAGTTCCCTGGCGGCGGTAAGATACGAATTGCGT
Organism: Lachnospiraceae bacterium; assembly: GCA_017540915.1. Next base: position 5,628 of record JAFYAD010000169.1, on the reverse strand, counting down.
AACGTGCCGTTTTCCGACTGATAAGCCAGCTGCTCAAATGCATCTGCCTCAAGATATTTAGCCCGTTCATGATCTTTGTCCACAAACAGTATGTTATCCAATGCTTCAATAGCCCTCTGGTATCTTCCATTCTCAAAATCATTCAGGGCTTTTTCCAGAACCGCATCTACCCCGCCGGCATATTCTATAAACTGTTCTGCCTTTTCATATTTCGTCTGTCCTTTTATGTACATGGGATTTCCATCATAGCTTCCGAGCCAGGATGTATAAACACCCCTGACTCCGGCTTCGATGGAACCGTAGTAAGGACGAACCGCAAGCCTGTTCTCAAAGCTTTTAGGATATTTGATGCGCTTTGCGATTTCCTCAATTCGCAACCCTTTTCCCGCAAGCCTCAGTGTCTCATCATGAATGAGTTTATATGCAGCTGCGGAATCCAGAAGGTAATCCTTCACAGCGGTGGGCCAGTTTTCGGTATTAACATGAGGCCAGTTTACATTTTGGAATATGACATCTGTTTTATCCCCGTATAAATCTGCCAGCTCCGTCAGGTACTTTGCCCACTTATTGGCATCCCGGACCTTTGATCCTCTCAACGGATATATATTATGAAGTGTGTTGCATAAAAACTCGCCCGCCCATAAAGCCCTGTAATCTTCAAAATACAGATTAAGTTCGGGCGGTGCACCTACATCGGGTGCAAGCTGTGCATAGATTTTTAAGCCATCCACCTCAAAATATCCGTCTTTCTCTATCGTATGTGTAACACGGTGGGTACCCATAGTCCTGTATTTTTTCGATCCGATACCCAGTGCCAGTGTGATATAACCTTGGGGAGAAGGCGCCGCACCAGCTCCAAACTGAAACGCCTCTCTTCTCATATTTACAACATTTGTATACGTATTTTCCAATGTAAATTGTCTTCCGGCATTTCGAGGACCGTACACCGGTATTTTTTCCAGCTCTTCATCAGAAAGAATACCATGAAGCCCACCCTTGATATTGCCATAAACATCAGTGACCGCGTAACTTACTATAACTGCCGAGATGTTATCCCGTATGTTTTCACCAAGATATTTTTCCGCAAGCTTTACTCCGGCTTTTCCCGCCTCCTCGGGATACAGACAGTCCATGATGATCCATCCTGTCTTTCCGCGGATCAGCGTCACGTTTCCCACCACTAGTCCGCGAACCTGAATTATGTCTTTTCCTCTGACTGAATAAACTCCGGGGTTTAAGTTTGCCCGTCCCATTGCCCAGAGGCTTGGGTTTACTGATTCAGGTGCAGCAGTGCTCTCTCCCAGAAAGCGAAACTCCCTGAGATCAAAATCCTCATCATAGAGATCCTCCGGCCGATACAGGAGACCGTAATTTACCTGCTCGTACTCATGATGATTTTCATCAAATTCCTCCATATTATACTGTGAAAGAAACTGTGTATTAACATCCTTTGTGTACTGACTTGCTTCCTTTGGCTCTTTTGTATACTCGTAATTACTCATATTATCCTCTTTATGATCATTTATAGCTTACATTGTCAGGGAACTGTTTTTTCAGCGCATCTGCACTGATAAAGCTGTCAAGATCGAAATCCTCGAATCTGCCGTTGGCAACAGACCACTCTTTCAACTCCTTCAGAGAATTATAGGTTTCCTCGTTGATCACATTTGTAAGATCATTAGTAAGTATACTATTCTTAAAAATATCTTCCGTAACACCTGTTTTCGTTGAAATGAATGCTGCCGCCTCATCAAGATTGTTTGTCACATAATCCACGATCTCCTGTCTCGCTGCGAAATATTTTGCCAATGTATCCGTATCTTCTGCAAAAGTATCCCTTGCCACAGCAATATCCCTGTTTACAAGACCAATCTCTGCGCCGGAAACCAGGGGAACCCATCCTTCTTCACGGAGATTGATAGCAGTCTGACCACTAGACCACACTGCATCAATCTCACTGTTTTTTACAACTGCAAGAACATTTGCCATTCCTTCGATAGGTACCTGTGTTACATCATCCACAGTAATACCTGCATATTCATAAAGCCTTGCGTTCTGATACTCATTTTGTGTACCAAGGGCAACAGAGACTTTCTTTCCTTTGAGATCATCTAATGATGATACCGTCTCCGGATTAACATAAAATGCTGTTCCGTTTTCTGTCTCGGCATCGGTTCTGGCTACATAGTTTTGAGCTATGACACGGAGTTCTGATTGTTTGCTGGTCTGTCCGAGTCTGTTGATAAGACCAAAGTCCATTACCTCCGCAACATCGAGTTGCCCTGTCGCGATAGCGCTTACAGCTTCAACACCGGTAGCAAACTCTGTATACTCAACATCCAAACCATATTTTTCATAGATTCCCTGCTCTTTTCCCTCAAGTATCAGGAAATGCTCATTTGCTCCGGTCATTACTCCCACCCTGATCTTTGATGTATGTGTCGCAGCATTCACAGATCCATCACTTTTGGATGCGCTCTGTGTGGTCCCGCAGCCTGTAGCCAGACCAAGAGTCAATGCCATCGCCAAAATACCTGTCATCAGTTTTGTTTTTCTACCTTTCATTTCTAAACACCTCTTTCTTAAATTTATATTTTTATTCCGAAATCTATAGTATTGCGATAAACATGAGATCATGTTCATCACAAATCGAATTCGGATAAACTTGCTTTTTACACTGCTTCAGCTACAGCGGACTTGTCTTTCACTGCGTCACCGTGAGCGTTTATGGCCTCTTCCAGCTTCATATGTACCATGTGTTCGAACTCCGCGAAATCGTCCTTCTCGGTCTGTCTCGGATAGTCGAAGGGCACCACCGTCTGAGTCACGATCCTTGCATCAGGAGATGCGGAAAAAATGCTGATCCTCTGTCCCAGATAAACCGCCTCACTCAGGTCGTGAGTGACAAACAGTATAGTCTTGCCGGTCTTCTGCCAGATGCGGACAAACTCATCCTGAAGTGTACGTCTGGTCTGGGCGTCAAGGGCTCCAAAGGGCTCGTCCATGATCAGTATCTTCGGATCCGACGCGATACTGCGGGCAATCTGAACTCTCTGCTTCATGCCGCCGGATAGTTCTACCGGATGCTTATTGGCATGCTCTGTCAATCCCACGAGTTCAAGCGCTTCCTCAACTTTTTTTCTGCGCTCTTCTTTTTTGATGCCCTGTGCTTTAAGGCCGTACTCTACATTCTGATAAACGGTAAGCCACTGGAATATCGCCTGATCCGCATTCTGAAACACCACCCCTCTTTCAGGTCCCGGTTTTGTGATCTCCTTTCCCTCCAGTGTGACCGAGCCCTCGGTAGGGCTTAAAAACCCGGCGATGATGTTCAGAAGAGTGGATTTTCCACATCCGCTGGCTCCCAGGAAAACGTGGAACTCTCCTTCTTTTATCTCAAGGTTAACATCCTTCAATACGTATCCGTCTCCGTTTTCCTTAAAGATCGCATCCGGATTTATGTTTTTTGAAAACAGCAGTTTCTTATCCCTTTGGTCAAATTTCTTTCCAAGGTACTTTATCTCTATAACATTTTTTTCAGACATCTTTTTTCTCCCGATCAGCTCTATTGTAAACATCTTCCGTATTGACGAAGATCATCTCGTGACTCCATAAAACCTGAACAACCTGTAAGCGATATACCTTATGAGCTTATCAGCCACAAATCCGATGATCCCCAGAATGAAAATACCCACAAATATCCAGTCCGTCCTGTAATACAGGCGTGAGGTATATATCAGATAACCCAGTCCCTCATTTGCTGCCAGCATCTCTGCAGCCACGATGGAAATGATGGCGCCGCTTAAGCCAAGACGAACACCTGTCAGTATTCCCGGCACTGCTCCGGGTACAGTCACTGTAAAAAAGGTTCTGACCCTGGTCGCTCCCAGTGACTCTGCCGCCTGATATTTCACCGGGTCGATCCCTGACACTCCCGCAATGGTGTTGACTATAACCGGAAATACTACTGCATAGGTGATCAGCGCAAGCTTTGAGCCCTCACCCACTCCAAACCACATCAAAAACAGTGTTAAGAATCCGATAGCAGGCACAAATCTGAAAAAGCTTATCAGCGGTTCGATAACGGCTCTGACCGGCTTAAACTGTCCGATCAAAAGTCCAACCGGTATTGCAAACAAAAGACCTCTGGTCCATCCAAAAAATACTCTGATCATGCTGACCTTTATGTCCTGCCACAAAACTCCGCTTTTCACTATCTCTGTAAATCCCTCAAGGGTTGCCGCAGGAGATGGTAAAAAATCCGGATCGTTCAGCTTTGATGCCACTATCCAAACCACAAAGAGGATTATCCATGACACCACTCCCGATTTCAGTATCTTCCATACGACAGGATTGCCATTTGTTTTTTCTGTATTGCTTCTCCTGTGCTCATTCAGCTTAAGTATCTGCTTTGCAAGCTCCCTCTCCTCCGTTCCTGCTACCTCTATGAAATTACTCCGAAAAGGAGCTCTTATGTTTTCTGCTGTGTTCCGTGCTGCTACCATTCCCTTTACCCTCTCTTTTTTATTCAAACCGTCCTGTCTGTATTTCGGGTGAAATATTGACCGGTTACAGGCTGTATTGTAAACACAAATAGGGGGAAGAAAAAAGCAGATTTCGTGAAACCGTTTTCACAAAATCCGCTTTTTCTCATGAATTTTTAAAATTGATTCTTATTGGTCTGTATTGACCTACCGTTTTGATAGGTCTTATTTTCTGCTACTTTTGTACATTATCGGGCATACCCGTAAAAAATAAGCCCATGGCAAAATATGAAACCGTTATCAACATTGAAACTATTCGTCCAATCCGTGTTTTACTGCATACACTGCAAGCTGTGTACGATCCTTTAACTCTGTCTTTTCCAACAGTCTTGATACCTGATTTCTGACTGTGCCCTCCGCCAGAAAAAGCTCTGCCGCTATCTCCTTGTTATCATAGCCCCGGGCCACAAGCCTTATGATATCACGCTCCCGGTCGGTGAGACCAAGCTCCGGCAGATCTGCGGCCGCAGCCTGCTTTTCACCGTCCCCTGTCCCGCTCTGTCCGGACAGTCCCTCTCTGCCTGCTGCCATAAGGTGTTCCCTCATGTATGACATAACATTCCCACCGAACACTCCTATGCCTGCGTAAACATTTTTGATGGCGGCAGTGATCCTGTCGTCATCCATCTCTTTCAGGATATAGCCGTCAGCCCCGCTCTTCATGGCTTTGTCTATGGTCTCCTCATCATCGAAGGTAGTGAGAACCAAAGCCTTGACACCGGGCAGCTCCGCCTTGATGGCCGCGATGCCGTAAGCTCCGTCATAATCCGGCATCCTCATATCCATCAGCACAACGTCCGGCTTTAATGCCCTGCATTTCTCATAGGCTTCCCTGCCGTTTCCGGCAGTTGCCACCACCTCTATCTCACCGTCCTGTGACAGTATTGCCTTTAAGCCTTTCCTCAATATCTGCATATCATCGGCTATGATGACCCTGATCTTAGACATATGCCCTCCTATAATGCTGCTGTTTTGCGCCTGTCCTGCGCCCGCTGCGCCGTTACCTTCACAGCCACTCTGACATAATTGCACAGACTCATAAACTGTCGCCGCGTCACACCCTGAGCTTCACTCCGGTCAGGAG
>JAFYAD010000168.1 GCA_017540915.1 Lachnospiraceae bacterium | reverse complement strand
TGGATATCATGTATGAGATACCCAAGGATGAAAACATAGGTCGTGTCACCATCACGAAGGAATTTCTGGAGGGCTGCGGAGGACCGCGGATAGAGATGCGGTCGGTGGCACCGAAGCTTTCGGCTGCGGGTGCCGGAGGAATGTGAGATATTTAGGATATGAGAGCATTTGAGATAGAAAACAGCAGGGAGTTCATGAATTCCCTGTTCACAAAAGGCTCCTATGATGATTTTCTGGTGCTGGAGGCTGATATATCCGCTGCAGTGGATATTCATATGAACGGCAGGATCAATACGGGGTTTTTTGACGAAGATACGGCACCGAAGACGGAGTACATAAGATACGGAGATGTTCGCGAAAAGCTTTTATCCCTGATAAAAGGCGACAGACCACCGCTGGCGGTCAAGCTGGTGCTCTTTCACCCTGCAGCAGATAATGCGGTCATAGAGGGCGGCTGTATCAACATTATCTTTTCATCGGGGAAAGCTAAGGTTACATCCGCAGTATCCCGTAAAACATTCAGTATGGACCGCACCGATGAAAAGTCATGGGATGAATATGTGGAGAAGCTTCTGCTCCTCACGGCAGATTTCTCATAGTCTGAAAACGTCCCTTTTGTTGCAGCCGTCTAAGGGGAAAGAGGAGGCTTTACAATAGCATGAAATCAGGTTCCCCTTTCAGGGGAGCTGTCAGCCGAAGGCTGACTGAGGGGTTAAAAGGAGAAGTTTTATGAGACAATTCCAGTTTGCATACCAAAATGAAGACAAGTTTGTAAACAGTCTGAGAAAGATCAATCAATGGCGAAAATCGGCGGTTTCTTCCACCGTATTTTTTCAGATATACACATCGAAGCTCAACCGTCCCAAGATAGAGACCTTGTGTGCCATGATAGAGCGTGAGATGCCGGATGCCTTCTATATGGGGTGTTCCGCCTTCGGCAATATCATGATGGGGAATTTCACAACGGACGAGATCACTGTGGTGTGTTCGGTGTTTGAATACTTTACCACGAAGATAAAGATATTGCAGTATCCCCTGACAGGGGAGAGCGCGCAGCATGTCACATCGGAACTCATAAAAGAAGTAAAGGATGCGCCCTGGTGCAAGTGTGTCATGACCTATGCCACCATGAGGGGAATGTCCATGACGGACTTCTGTGACGGGTTAAAGGATCTGCCGGAGGATGTGCAGTTTTTCGGCGGCGGAGCTTTCAATTTTGATATCAATTCCGAGTATGCCTGTGTTTTCTCATCCGCAGACAAGATATCCGATCACGCGGTGAGTTTTGCCCTCATGGGCGGAGAGGACTTTAATGTCACCTCGACCTATATCACAGGCTGGAAACCATTGGGAAGGGAACTTCTGGTGACCAATGCGGAAGGACCGAAGCTTCTGGAACTGGACGGAAAGCCTGCATACGAAGTCTATTACAAATATCTGCGGATCAAAAATGACGAGGATTTCTTTAATAACACGCTGGAGTTTCCTTTCTTTTACGAGCACAACGGCATCAATCTGTTAAGAGCTCCGGTGTCCAGCAACAGGGACGGAAGCCTCAATATGACCGCGGATATGGAAAAGAACGTGAAGGCGAGGATCGCCTACGGAGATCCCTGGACGATTCTGGTCAATGTTAATGATGAGGCTCTGAAGCTCAGAAATTTCATACCAGAGGCAATCTCCGTGTTCTCCTGTGCAGCACGCAGAACCTACTGGGGAGATGATGAGGTCAGCAAGGAGACCCTGCCCTTCCAGTCCATAGCTCCCACATCCGGTTTTTATACTTCAGGTGAGTTCCTCCGTACAAATGGCATGGTAAACCAGCACAATGTGACACTGGTCATCGCTGCCATGAGAGAAGGTAAGCGGGATATGGACAGTATGCGCAACGTGGAGACAAACGAACGTATAATGTCCGGTAAGGTTTCCATGATAAACAGGCTGGCAACCTTCATACAGGCCGCGACTGTCGAGCTTGAAGAAGCAAACAGACAGCTTAAGATAGCTGCTGTAACAGATGGTCTGACCGGCGTATACAACAGAAGAGAGATCCAGAATCGCATCAATGATACCATAGAGGAGACGGCTGCCTTAAATGCGGAGGGTTCTGCTGATGGCACATTAAAGGTGAACAGCCTTATAATGCTGGATATTGATAATTTCAAGTCGGTGAATGATACCTACGGACACAAGGAAGGCGATGAGGTGCTGCAGAAGCTTGCGGCCATGATGCTGGAGGTTGTGGGAAGGATCGCACCGGAAGGGTCGGTAGGACGCTGGGGAGGAGAGGAATTCATGATACTGCTGCCCGGAACCGACGAATCCGGTGCAAAAGATCTGGCAGAGCTTCTCAGGGTGAATTTCTCCATCATCAAGTTTACCACTGCACCGAATCAGACTGTGAGCGTGGGAGTTACCGAGGTGAAGAGCACTGAATCTCCGGATGATGCATGCATGCGAGTGGATAAAGCACTCTATGAAGGCAAGCATTCCGGCAAGAATAAAGTAGTGGTGTTATAAAATCAAGAGAGCCGGTTTGAATGCAAATATATACAAATTTTTTCAAAAAAACAGTAGACTTTTTTTGCTAATTGTGATAGATTCTTTCGTGTACCGTTAGTGGCACAACAAATTTATACGGAGGTAATTTAAAATGCAGGGTACAGTTAAATGGTTCAATGACCAGAAGGGTTATGGTTTCATTTCTGATTCTGAGGGCAAGGATGTTTTCGTTCATTACTCAGGCATTAACTCTGAGGGCTTCAAAACTCTCAAAGAGGGTGCAGCAGTTGAGTTTGACGTGACAGACGGCGAAAAAGGTCCCCAGGCTACAAATGTTACCATCTTAGGTTGATCAAACCACCAGAACGTCGGATCGTTTCAATGTAATTATCGTAATTGTGTACCTTTTATACATAAATAGAAGTTTCGTTGATACTGAAAAGACATTACAAAGCTCCGGTCGTAAGTACCGGAGCTTTTCTTTATCACAGGATGGACGAAAAATGTTAAAAAAACAGGAACTCAGAAAACAATACATTCAGATCAGGGACTCACTTCCTGCAGATGCCAGAGCGGAGTGTTCCCTGAAAATATGCAGTATAGTAGAAGACAGCGCCGAATTTGAGGACAGTGATATCATATTATGTTATGCACCCATCAAAAGTGAGGTCGATGTC
>JAFYAD010000167.1 GCA_017540915.1 Lachnospiraceae bacterium | reverse complement strand
GGCTATTCAAAGGGACGTTTTTCTTTCAATGTGAAGGGCGGACGCTGCGAGGCCTGCCAGGGAGACGGTCTTATCAAGATCGAGATGCATTTCCTGCCGGATGTGTACGTGCCCTGCGAGGTGTGCGAGGGAAAACGATATAACAGGGATACGCTAGACTGCCTGTACAAAGGCAAGAGCATTTATGATGTATTGAACATGACGGTGGATGAGGCGCTGGAGTTTTTTGCCAATATTCCAAAGATTAAGACCAAGATCCAGACGCTGTATGATGTGGGACTTGGCTATATCAAGCTGGGACAGCCGTCCACGGAGCTCTCCGGAGGTGAGGCGCAGCGCATAAAGCTGGCGACGGAGCTTTCGAGACGGGCTACCGGAAAGACTGTGTATATACTGGATGAGCCTACCACAGGTCTTCACTTTGCGGATGTGCACAAGCTGGTGGAGATATTGAGACGTCTTTCCGACGGCGGAAACACTGTCATAGTCATAGAGCACAACATGGATGTCATAAAGACAGCCGATTACATCATAGATATGGGACCGGAAGGCGGCGACGGAGGCGGTACGGTGGTAGCCTGCGGAACACCGGAGGAGATCTGTAAGGTCAAAAAGTCATATACAGGTCAATACCTGAAAAAATACCTGAAGTAAATATCAGGGACAATATACAATAAAACACTTGAACAGGAGTACAAAATGAGAGCAAAAAGATTGGCAGTACTGGGAATTGCCATAGCACTTTGTCTGGGCGGATGTAAGGGAAAAGATGTGACAGCTCCGGAGGATACACAGAGCGACAACACAGGCGTGGCAGCAGTGTCTGATGATTCTGCAGTTTCTGAGGAGCCTGTAAGCGAAGACGAGCCGGATGAGAAAGCAGGTGGAGAGGTGACTGAAGATCCGGGCACGGATGAGAAGGTTGAAGACAATACTGAGAAGACTCTAGATACAGGAGTCCGCACACCTGTACTCTATACCACGGACAATCTTTATGATTATTATTCCGAAGAAGGCGAGGGCTATACATATGCTTACATTAGCGGCGCATATCCCTGGGTGCTGTCGGAAGGCTATGATGAGCTGAAGACTGCTCTTAAGGAACAGAATACCAAGGACTGGAGCGGGATGCGGTCTACATTGGAGGATACGGAGGATACGGTTACCGAGACTTCCAAAGAGAATCAGGAGTACCTGGTGGGGACGATGCCCTGGTATACCCTGCAGGATACGGAAATGGTCAGAAGCGATGACCTTATATTCAGCTATTGGTTTGAGACCGAAAGCTGGATGGGCGGTGCTCATCCCTATGGTTACAAGAGCGGTCGTAACTTTGATACGGCTACCGGTAAACTGCTGGAACTTAAGGATATCGCAACGGACTACGACGGATTGTACGAGCTGGTTTTGGAGAAGCTTGAAAATACCGAGAATACCGATTATTTTTATGATGAATGGAAAGATACCGTACACAGCTTGTTTTACGATGAGGATTACAGCTTAGAGTGGACGATTTCCTATGATACCATAGATTTTTATTTTAATTCATACAGTCTGATGCCCTATGCGGGGGGACCGGTAAATCTGCCGATTAAGCTGGCTGAATGTACAGATCTGATAGACAGCACATATAGCGGTGGCGTAAGTGACAGGCTGTTCCATTATATGACCTGGGATGATTACGATAACGATGATGCCTGCTATCGTTTCGAGTACGACAGTGACGGCGACGGTGAGAAGGATATGAGTCTCAGCGTGAGGGAGGATCGTCATTACAACGAAGAGTACGAGTATTTTGATTATACGGATATGACCATTACCCTTGCGAAAAACGGCAAGGAGAGTTCGTACAGTACCCAGCTTTGGTCATCGTATATCGGTTCCTGGATCATAGAGGACGGTAACGGGGATTATTACCTGTATATGGAGGAGCTTTCCGACAATGACTGGCATGTGCTCAATATTTTCGATCTGAACGGTGATTCGATAAAGAGTTTGGATATGAACAGTTCGGGTGCATTCTACAATATGACAAATCAGACTGCTGATCATATTTTCGTCACAACCAGGGTGTATATTATGGGAACACACTCAGCCGTGACCGAATGTGAGATCGGAAGGGCAGGTCAGCTCATATCAAAGGACGGGGAGTACAGACTGACCCATATCAGTTCTTCCGTTGCTGTGGATGAAGAGGTACTTAAAAACAGTTATTCCGGTCTGCCCGGAGAGGAATATAACGTTAGTCTTACTGCCAAAGAAGATATATCAGATGTGATATACTACTCGGATATCGACGACAGAGACAACGGAGAGACCTCGACTATCGCCAAGGGTACGCAGCTGATCCCGTATCTCACCGACGGTAAGAAATATATGATATTCAAGGTGAAAGACGGGGATGGTTATTATCGCGTGGATTATGACAGTGAGGATGAACATCTCATTCACGGAGAGCAGGATACAGATTTATTTGACGGTATCATGTACGCCGGCTAGTGGCTGACAGCCGGTATCAAGCAGTAGAGAAAGAGAGAACAGTTTTAATGAGTATGGACAGGATGGACAATAACGGAGGGATGGGCTTAGGCGACGACGGTTACGATAACGGTCGCGGAAACAGAGGCTCAGGCGGCGCGCCGGGAGGCGGCAATCACAACGGTCAGATGGCGCTGATATTTATAGCCGTGACTCTCGTGTTTTTGCTCATAACCAGTATTTTTTCAAAATGGCAGGATGGTGCGACCAGCAGGGAGATAGCATATACCGAGTTTTTGGATATGCTTGAAAAAAATCAGGTTGAGAGCGTGGAGTTCACTTCAACGGAACTTATCATAATACCTAAAAAGGCAGAGAACCTGATGGTGGAGATGAAATACTACACAGGTTTGATGGAGGATGCCACAACTCTCACTGAGCGCCTTGAAAAAAGCGGAGTGGAGTTTAAGAGGGAGATCCCTGACAGCACGGCAGGCTGGATCTACAATATCGCATCCATCGCACTGCCTCTTGTCGCCATGTGGCTTCTGCTGGGATATCTCATGCGCAAGATGGGCGGTTCTGCCTTAGGCGTAGGGAAATCCACCGCAAAGGTTTATGTGGAGAAAAAGACGGGTGTGCTGTTTAAGGATGTTGCAGGACAGGATGAAGCCAAGGAATCACTGCAGGAGGTTGTGGATTTCCTTCATAATCCCGGCAAGTATACGGCTATCGGAGCGAAGCTCCCCAAGGGAGCGCTTCTGGTAGGTCCTCCCGGAACAGGTAAGACTCTGCTTGCAAAGGCGGTTGCAGGTGAGGCCGGAGTGCCCTTCTTTTCTCTGGCAGGCTCCGACTTCGTGGAAATGTTCGTGGGCGTAGGTGCAAGCCGTGTCAGGGACCTTTTCAAGGAGGCTCAGAAGGCAGCGCCCTGTATCATATTCATAGACGAGATCGACGCCATAGGTAAGAGCCGTGATTCGAGATACGGCGGCGGTAACGATGAGAGAGAACAGACGCTGAATCAGCTTTTGGCCGAGATGGACGGCTTCGATACTTCAAAGGGTCTTCTGATCTTAGCTGCCACCAACAGACCGGAGGTTTTGGATAAGGCTCTTTTGAGACCGGGACGTTTTGACAGGCGTATCATAGTGGATAAGCCTGATATGAAGGGAAGACTTGATACTCTGAAGGTTCACTCCAAGGATGTGAAGATGGATGAGACCGTGGATCTTGATGCTATCGCCCTGGCTTCCGCAGGTCTTGTGGGATCAGATCTTGCGAATATCATAAATGAGGCGGCAATTTTAGCCGTAAAGGGCGGACGCAGCTTTGTAAACCAGACGGATCTTTTTGAGGCATTCGAGCTGGTGGCTGTAGGCGGCAAGGAAAAGAAAGACCGAGCCATGAGTGAGCATGAGAGGAAGGTTGTATCTTACCATGAGGTTGGACACGCCATGGTCAGCGCTTTGCAGAAGCATTCCGAGCCGGTACAGAAGATCACCATCGTGCCGCGTACAATGGGTGCGTTAGGTTACACATTACAGACTCCCGAGGAGGAAAAATTCCTTCAGACAGAGGAAGAGCTGGATTCAAAGATCATCACCTATATGGGAGGCCGCGCTGCCGAGGAGATCGTCTTCGGCTCTATCACCAGCGGCGCTGCCAACGATATCGAGATGGCAACTCGCATAGCGAGAGCCATGGTGACACAGTACGGAATGTCAAAGGAATTCGGCATGATGAGCCTTGAGTCCGTCGAGAACAGGTATCTGGACGGCACCCCGGTTATGAACTGCGGTGATGAGACGGCTGCCAAGATAGATAAGGTTGTAAAAGACAAGCTTAAAGATGCTTACGATAAGGCAGTCTCAATGCTTACCGAGAACAGAGAAGTTCTGGACAAGATCTCTGAGTACCTTTTTGAGCATGAGACCATAACCGGAAAAGAGTTTATGGAGATATTCTGCAAGCTCAAGAATCTGCCCATGCCTGAGGAAAAAGATAAAGACGGGGACAAAAAGCCTGCGATCCCCTTAAAGAACGCAGACAAGGAGAACATGGCGACTGTTGAGGACGGCATGAGAGAGGAGTAGTCACAGCGAAAAGTGACGGGATCAGTTGTGATGATAATCACCTTACGGCCGGGTATAGCGTATGAGAGAATTCAACATAGAAGAGGAACTTGCAAAGGTACCTCATTCACCGGGCGTCTATCTGATGCATGATGAGAGTGATGAGATAATATATGTGGGAAAGGCCAGAATATTGAGCCATCGCCTGCATCAGTATTTCCAGGACAGCCATTCGGAGGGCATCAGGAAGGATATCATGGTGAGCCGGATAGCTTACTTTGAGTACATCGTGACGGATACCGAGGTGGAAGCCCTGGTGTTGGAGTGCAACCTTATCAAGCAGCACAAGCCTAAATACAATACCCTGCTGACAGACGACAAGACCTATCCTTTCATAAAGGTCACGGTGAATGAAAAGTTCCCCAGAGTGCTTTTCACCAGAGAGATGAAACACGACGGATCCGCATATTTCGGTCCGTATATCAGCGCTCTCGCCATAAAAGATACCATAAACCTTCTGCAGAAGCTCTACCATGTGAGGAACTGCTCTAATATGCCTATGGATGGCAGGGAGTGCCTGTATTATCACATAGGAATGTGCGAGGCTCCATGTACCGGCAAACAGACTGTGGAGGAATATTCTTCGAAGATAAAAGGAGTGCT
>JAFYAD010000166.1 GCA_017540915.1 Lachnospiraceae bacterium | reverse complement strand
ATCCTCCTCATACAATACATACCCGCTTTCAAATACGCGGATCGAAACCGGGATCGTTCCGGATCCGAGCGTTGTCGCATATGATGCAATCACTCTTTCTTTTGCTGAAAGAAGCTGGTTCTTTCCAATCTGCCCCTTCTCCTTCTTTCCCCTTACCTGTGCGCAAAGCTCTCTTAATGTCATAATGACCACCTTTCTTCGGATGGCCATCACTTTTTTGCACAGCAAACAGAGGTCTGACACACCCGTTTTTTTTATTTGGTGTGCCGCACCTCCGTTTGTTTATTCAGTTTTCTGACGACGTTTTATGCCTTCACTATTCGCACTTTATCAGGCTTGATATACAACCCGAATATGCTATATTTTTTTCTGAGCCCCGATTTCCGAAAAGAAAATACCCCTTAGTGCAAAAAAAACGACAAAACGATAAAACCTTTTCAGGTCTTAACGTTTTGCCGTACTTATGATGATTCAAGTCAACTATAGTCTCTTAAGCAAACTCTTGCGATATGATGCCGAACCTCCTGCTTACTGCCGGTACTACGGCTTCATCATCCGCTCTTACTCATTCAATTGTGCAGATCCATCCCGGGGACTTCCTTCAGGCTGGATAATGCTTTGGCGTAAGTCAAAAGAATACTCCGTGATCTGTTATCTTCTAACTTCGCTGCATCCATAACGATTGCAACACCATCGCTGATATAAGTATAAAACTCATACTGGCACTTGGGACACTTGATATAAGAATCAGTTGTGAATGCCCTCTGTATCACCCTGCCGCACTTTGGGCAGGTAACGTAAAACTCTCCTCCGTCTTTTACCATACTCATCAATAATCCTCCAAATGATAAATTGTCATATCACTCAAACGGATAAGGGAAACTAAAACCGTTGATGAGAGAACTGCCGACCGTTCCGAAGCACCAAAGCCGTGCTGCCGACAAATAGATTTACTGCTAGAGCCCGCTTTGCCGGCTCAGGTCTGTCTCTTGTGGCTCCCACTCGCCAAAGAGATCAGAAAACATCATAGATCTTTCAATACTTTGATTGCCACCCCCTGGATGCTTCCATCCTTTCCTTCGATAGGTGGATAATGTTTTTTGCTGTTTTCAGGCAGCAAAAGATACTTTCCGGATGCGCTATCTCGTTTCAATCGTTTCAGCGTGCTACCTCCGTCCACAAGGGCTGCTACGATATTCCCGGGTTCTGCGGTCTGCTGCCGCCTCACAATAACCAGATCTCCACTGCTGATACCTGCATCTTCCATGGAGTCTCCGGTGGCTCGAAGGACAAAAAAGGTTCCTTCTCCAAGAAACGACTTGGGAAGCCTGATATACTCTTCCGTCTTCTCCACCTCCTCTTCCGGCGGTCCGCAAGGTATAACGCCTACGATCGGGATATTCACAGTCAAGTCATGGATCTTATCGGTAACTCTGGTATGAAGCACACCTCCTTCATAGGAGACCAACCCGATCTTATGCATCTCCTTCAGGTAATTAAAGGCTGTAGCCTTACTGATGCCGAGCGCATCCCCTATTTCAGCTGTGGAAGGAGTACGCGAGTTCTCCAGTGTAAACTGTTCCGCAAAGGTTTGGATCTTTTGCATCAAGTCTTTGCTCTTGCTTCTCATGTTGTCTCCTTCCTATCATAAACGCATCGTTTACGATAGATATAATATCACGCTTTGTGAAATTGTGCAAGAACTAATTTTGATTTTTTCAATTTTGCCGGAATGTTAACTTCCTAGATTTTTTACACCTAAAAAAATAAAATGATAAAAAGGCCCGGAAATATGCGATTCCTGTTGCATATTTCCGGGCTTTTTCAAGCATTCAATTCGTTTGAGTGTTAACCCTCGCTGGAAGTTAGGGTTAAATCATATTTTATTTTATCTGCAACACTAATATCTTTACCCAGCTGGACCTCTATAAGCTGCAGGCCGTGCTCTCCGGCTATGACTGTATGCCTGCATCCGGCAGGCAGGCGGAGTGTAAGGCCGAGTCGGATATCGATCTTTGCTCCGTCAATGATAGCTGTCCCGTCACCGTTTATGACTGTCCACACCTCATCTCGCTTAGCGTGGCTGTGGTAGTTCATCTTGTGGCCGGGGTTAAGAGTCACCTTGACTGTCAGGCTGTTTTCTTCTACATCAAGAACACGGTAGCTGCCCCAGCTCTTTTCCGCAAACATGATCTGCTGATCGATGGCATCCACGAAAGGCTTAATATAGCTGCTCTGCTCCTTGTCGCTGACAAGAATGCCTTCGGGCGAAGCGGAAACTACCAGATCATGACCGCCCATAACAAGAATGGGAACGCCAAGCTCGTTGATCACATGGACATTGGAGCAGGTGTCATTCATTCTGGCATCGCCGACGGTGCACTCTTCCATTGCCTCGGTAAGTGTATTCCATGTACCCAGATCCTTCCATGTTCCGCTGTATTTCACTACCTCAATGCTTGTTTCCTGTTCCACAACGGCATAGTCAAAGCTGATCTTCTTTAGCTCTGAATACCCATCAAAAAGCTTTTTATAATCTGAGGTACCAAGAAGTTCTTCGGATTTATTTAACACATATGAGAGCTTATAGGCAAACACTCCGCCGTTCCATAGTGCGCCGCCTGTTAT
>JAFYAD010000165.1 GCA_017540915.1 Lachnospiraceae bacterium | reverse complement strand
CGCCAATCGGCGGGAAATGATAAAAACAACCCTGCCGTTTTCCTTATTATCACACAATAGGATAGTATTTTTGCCATGTTTTTTCAATGATAAAAATTATAGAAAAGTCGTTGCAAAAAAGTTTTTTTTTGTATATCATAGAAACAGTTGTGAAAATGATGAGTAATTCAAAATGGGGAGGGGATTTTCAAATGAATGAAGTTCTGGAGTCTTATATCCGGGTCGTACCGGTTATAAAAGATGCACTCGGAATGGATATCATGATGAGTGTTACGGATGGTCATAAGTTCCTGGCTTATTGGCGCGGTGACAAAATGGTAGCCGATATTAAAGTCGGTGACGAGCTTAATCACAATGATCCGATGTGGACCAGTTTCACAACAGGGGAAAAACTTCAGCAGATATGTCCGCCGGATGTCTATGGTTTTGCTTTTAAGGCCATTACGATTGCCATAAAAGACGGAACACATATTGTCGGTACCATGGGCATAGCGATCAGTCTGGAAAATGAGACATTTACCAGAGAAGCATCCGAAAATCTCCTGAAGTCGGTAGATGCGGTTCGACAGGAGATAGACAAGGCGAAGGATTGCAATGAATCCATTAAGTCGACCAGCCAGGTGATAAACACATCTACGGACAGAATCCTGGAAAATGTTAACATGGTGCAGAATTTTGCGAAAGAGATCCAGGCTATCTCCAAGAAGACAAATATGCTGTCGCTCAATGCTTCCATCGAGGCAGCAAGGAGCGGAGAAGTCGGAAAAGGTTTTGCTGTAGTAGCCGGTGAGATGAATAAACTTGCCAATGATATAAAAGATTCATCATCCAAGATATTGGATATCATAAGCCAGTTTGTTGAAGATATAAATCTGATGCGTGAAAAGCTTCAAGTTCAGGACGGAGCGCAGAAGACACAGCTTGAGCTTACGGATAACCTGTATTCCGAGGTTAAGGCGATACAGCAGACGGCAATAGAGGTTATTGATCGTATGAAGGTCTGATTGCGGGTTTTTCTGCAGTCACAGGTTGGAAAAATACCTGTAAATGTTGGCAATATGTTATGTTTCATATTTGGTTAGTCTTATTCAGAATATTTCGGCTGTGCCGGGTTTTGTGTCCGGTACAGCCGGTATCCGTTTATCATCAACGATTCCTCTGAAAATAATGGTTTTTTATATTTGATGTCGTATAGATAAAAAACTGATTTTGATACATATTGATACTATATACGAAGCGGGGTAAAGTTTATGCGTGAAAAGTATGAAGAGATGTCACTTGCTCAATTAAAGGACATTGCAAAAGAAAAAGGATTGAAGAAGGTTTCGGCCATCAGAAAGGGTGAGCTGATCGATCTTTTGGTTGAACTTGAGGAAGCAGAGGAGAAAAAGACACAGCAGCCACCGGTGACCAAAAAACATGCCATTGGTCTTCCGAAAGGTTTTTTTCGTCCGAAGACGGAAAACGGAAAAAAGGAACAAAAGCCAAACGTGACGCAGGAGAAGACTGATATGGCGAAGAAACCGGCTGCCAAGACTGCTGCAGTGCATCCGAATATGACAGCGTCTCCGCAGGCAGCTGTTCCTCAGGTTGCAATGGTCGTTACGCAGGCAGGAGGAGAGACTTCTGACAATAGCGAAAGCACACTCAGTGCTGAGCAGCGTGAAAAATATGAGAAAGCGCTTATCGGAACCACAAACGAATCATACACCGTAGAGGATCTCGCAAAACTGGACAGTGGTGATACGGTAAAAGGTATTTTAGAGGTTATGGGTGATGGCTTCGGATTTATCAGGTGTGAGAATTTCCTGCCGGGTGAGCAGGACACCTATGTTCATCCTGCAACCATACGAAAATTCGGATTAAAGAGCGGGGATATCATATTTGGCGGAAAGAAGGTAAAAGCTCCTCAGGAGAAGTTCCAGGCTCTCTTATATATAAATACGGTGAATGGTTTTTCGATACCTGAAATATTAAAGAGAGTGCCTTTTGAAAAACTTACGCCGATCTTCCCTAACGAGAGGATACATCTTGAGATACCGGGTTCAAGTCCGGCCATGAGGATGGTTGATCTGATATCGCCAATAGGAAAGGGCCAGCGAGGCATGATAGTGTCTCCGCCTAAAGCCGGAAAGACAACCTTGCTGAAAGCTGTCGCAAAGTCTATCTTGAAAAATAATCCGGATATGCATCTCATGATCCTGTTGATAGATGAGCGCCCGGAGGAAGTTACGGATATAAAAGAGGCTATATACGGTCCTGAGGTTGAGATCATATATTCAACATTTGATGAGCTGCCGGAACATCACAAGAGAGTTTCGGAGATGGTCATAGAGCGTGCAAAACGTCTTGTGGAGCAAAAGAGGGATGTTACCATTCTGCTGGATTCCATCACAAGACTTGCCAGAGCCTACAACCTCACTGTTCCACCGTCAGGACGAACTCTTTCCGGCGGTCTCGATCCGGCTGCATTACATATGCCAAAAAGATTTTTCGGTGCAGCCCGTAACATGAGAGAGGGCGGTTCGCTTACAATACTGGCGACAGCTCTTATAGATACCGGCAGCAAGATGGATGATGTAGTATACGAGGAGTTCAAAGGCACTGGCAATATGGAGCTGGTGTTGGACAGAAAGCTTTCGGAACGTCGTGTGTTCCCGGCTGTGGACATAGTGAAGAGTGGTACAAGACGCGAGGACCTTTTGTTGTCCCCGGATGAGCTTGAGGCGGTAAACATAATGCGTAAAGGATTAAATGGTATGAAGTCTGATGAAGCGGTTGAAAACATCATTAATCTTTTTGCCAGAACCCGCACTAACGCAGAGCTTGTGGCAGCCATCAGGCAAAAGAGATTTATATGAGATGGTTTTGAAAAAATATTTTTTATCGGCAGGAAGGTATTAT
>JAFYAD010000164.1 GCA_017540915.1 Lachnospiraceae bacterium | reverse complement strand
GTCCATATATAACGGTCACACCGACGGTATTGTGATAACGGGTAAAAAGACAAAGATCAGTTTTTGCAGCCAGCCCGATTCGGCTGTTCCGGAGGATAAGAGCCTGCCTACGCTTATAGTGTACGATTCGCTGGATACCAGAGTCCATCCGGGAGAGGAAGACAATAAAAAGATCCTGTATCTGGAATATGCAAAGATCCGCATGGACGGAAAACTCACTGAAGGCGGTGTGAGAAAGTCCGATGTGAAGAATATCGAACAGACCAGCAGGACAAATTCTGGTATGCATGAGCCGGGGCAGCTGTATGTCATCGAAACCTTCAGAAATAAAGATCATGTTCTGGTGCGTGTCACCGCGGAAAAGAAAGCCTTTGAGGTGATACTGGCGCTGCTTGATACTGCAAGATATGCTTATCTTTCCATAACCGGTGAGAATTGTGAGATACACAACATCAGGGTTGATTCGAATGCAGCAGATGCTGGTACCGATGAGATCCCGCGCATCGCAGAGGAGATCAGCTACATAAAAGACTGTCCGGTGGGTGATATCCCCAATGTTCAGGTGGACGGTCCGCGTGGAGCTGTTTCGGAAGGAGTTCCCATCAAAAACGGATTTACATTCAAATTCCATTCCAAGAGTTATCCGACTGCGAGACTTGTATGGCACTGTCCTTATGTGAATATTTTTGTTTCAGCGGACGGAAGCCTGAAAAACGCAAATGCAAGAGACCTGTTCATACTGCGGATGGATGGAGAGAGCTGGGAACATAATGACCGGCTTGAAAGCGAAGTTCAGGTTGTGAGAAAAGATGATTTCGTAGGCTGGGAAGAGTGGAAGGAAAGGAACCGGCAGGGTATCGATTGTACTGTGACGATAAGCAGGGAGAAAAACAGTATCATCATCGAGACCGAGAATATGGGTCTGGCTCTTCGTAGCGTCGTTACGGCTCGTGATAATGTTAATGACCTGTATGCCGCGCTTACGGGAGATCAGTGTATATTGACGGACATTCACGTTCTGAGAGATTAGACATGAAAGGCTGCAGTCCGATAACAGGGCCTGCAGCCTTTTTTAAAGGCTTCAATAGAGCAAATAACTTTAGATCTAAAAAGGAAGGATACATATTATATGCAGACGATAAAAGACCGCACATTTGATGAGGAAAGAGCACTTTACGGAAGCAGTGATCTGCTGGTTACGGAATGCCGTTTTGACGGACCTGCGGACGGAGAGAGTGCGTTTAAGGAGTGCAGGGACATCACTGCGAGAGAGTGCTATTTTAATCTGAGATATCCTTTCTGGCATAATAAGGGGTTGAAGATAAGTGGCAGCGAGATGACTGAGAATTGCCGTGCCGCGCTATGGTATTGCGATAATGTCGGGATAACCGGCACGGCGATGCACGGCATAAAAGCCCTTAGGGAGTGTTCTGATGTGAGTATTGCCGATTGCGACATCATCTCCCCGGAGTTCGGATGGTCGGTCCGGACTGTCAGTATGAGAGATTCAGTCGCACAGAGCGAATACTTCATGATGCGTTCGGATCATCTGACATTTGAGCGGGTGAAGCTTAAGGGAAAATATTCTTTTCAGTATATCGAGGACTCTGTTTTTACGGATTGCGATTTTGATACCAAGGATGCCTTCTGGCATGCGCGCAATGTGGTGGTAAAGGACAGCGTCGTGAAAGGTGAATACCTCGCCTGGTATTGCGAGAATGTGACTTTTGAGAACTGTGCGATCATCGGTACGCAGCCCCTGTGTTACTGCAAGGGATTAAAGCTTATAAACTGCACTATGACAGATTGCGATCTGGCTTTCGAGAAATCTGAGGTTGAGGCTGATATCACATCCGATGTGATCAGCATCAAAAATCCCCGCAGCGGAAGGATCAATGTTAAATCCGTCGGTGAAGTGATCATGGACGATCCGGAGGCTGAAGGGGAAATATGCACAACAGGATCCATGTGATAACCAATACATATTATTATGAAGGAGGTGACAGCATGAAAAGAGTATATGGGATCATCTTCGTAGGGTTGATGGTGTTTATGAGTGTGTTCGGAACTTTGAACATGCCTGTGGAGGCTAAAACACGCGTAAAGATATCGGCAGCGAATAAGACAGTGGAAGTCGGTAAGACCGTCAGGGTGAAGATAGCAGGCACAGGTTCCAAAAAGGTCGTGTGGAGCGTCGCCAAAAACGGTGTCTTAAAGATCACGGATAAGGCAAAGAAGAATATCGCAGTGAAAGCCGTAAAAGCCGGTAAAGGAAAAGTTACGGCAAAGGTTGGCCGTAAGAAATTCAGATGTATCATAAAGGTAAAGAAGAAGGCTGTTACGGAAAGCAGAGATTTTATGGAATTTGCAAAGGAGCTTTCCGTTCTGATAAGCGAGCACCCTATTGACAGCGGTAAGGCGGTTGAAGACGTGAACGAGTTCTACACCGCAAGGCTCATAGTGAAGACTACGGATTCCGGGGTGAGTTTTGATGCGTACTCACCGGAGGCGGTTCTGGAGAGTGATGACGATATCGCTATCCTGCAGTTTAAGACATCGACACAGGCTGAGAATGCATATGAGAAGATCAGGAGTTTAAGCGCAGTAGACTGGGTTGAGGCAGATTCGTACATAGGTGTTTCGGAGGATATTACTTCGGATAAGGATATTCTGCTGCAGAATGTTTCACTGACAGGGACCGGATATTATGATGACCACCATCTGACATGGGGAGCATCGGTGATGGGTGTAGACGAATATGCTCAGTATCTCGGAAGCGGCAGTGCCACCGTCGCAGTCATAGATACCGGTGTCACGGAAACACCATACATGGATGGCAGGATTGTGACAGGCTACGATTTTGTGGCAAACGACAGGGATGCATCCGACGAGCATTATCACGGTACACACGTTGCAGGTACCATTGTGGATTGCACTCCGGGTCTTGATGTTAAGATCATGCCGGTGAGGGTGCTGGACGCAGCGGGAAACGGATATCATTCTTCCATAGCTCTCGGCATAAGGTATGCGGTAGATAATGGGGCGTCTGTCATAAACATGAGCCTTGGCGGAGGCCACAGCGACTACATTGACAGCTATGTACAGTATGCTCTGGATCGCGGCGTGACCGTGGTGGCGGCAGCAGGCAATAACAATACGGATACGGCATATTTTTGCCCGGCACATATCAAAGGAGCCGTGGTGGTGTCGGCTGTCGATTCCTACTACAACAAAGCATATTTTTCCAATTACGGTAACAGCGTGGATGTTGCGGCGCCCGGAGTGGACATTATGAGTACCATTCCAAACGGCAGCTACGCATCGCTGAGCGGTACATCCATGGCATCGCCACATGTGGCAGCACTTGCCGCAATGCTCACCATAAAGTATCCGTCGGCAACTCCCGCCACTATCGAAAACAAGATCAAAAATGCAGCTGTGGATATCGGAACCGCAGGCTGGGATATATATTACGGATACGGGATACCTGACATGAGAAATCTCATCGGTGAATCGACTGAAAATCCGGATGAAGGAAATGGAGGAAATACCGGTAACGGTGGTAATGAAGGTAATACAGGCAACGGAGATAACACCGGAAACGGAGGCAACACCGGAAACGGTGGTAATGAAGGAAATAACGGTAACGGAGGAAATACCGGTAACGGAGACAACACCGGAAACGGAGATAATACCGGTAACGGAGATAATACCGGAAACGAAGGCAACACCGGCAACGAAGGTAATAACGGAGCCGGAGACGATACCGGAAATGGTGGTAATGGAGATAATACCGGCAACGGAGGCAACGAGGGAAATAACGGAAACACAGGCAACGGTGGGAATACTCCCGTAACTCCCGCACCGGGCGGCGAGCAGACAGAAGGAAGCTACAGTTACAGGGTGACATCGTCTTATAATGCGGAGATCACAGGATACAACGGCCCCGGTGGCAACATAGATATCCCCATCACTCTCGGAGGATATCCGGTGAGCCGCATAGGAGATGAAGCGTTTAAGGGCAATACATCCATTACATCAGTTAGCATAAACGGTACGGTCACCATAGGAGGGGGAGCATTTTCAGGATGCACAAAACTTTCCTCATTGACCGTAAGCGGAATAGTGAACTCTGTGGAACAGAAGGCATTTGCCGATTGTTCTTCACTGTCTCAGGCAGTCATATACGGAATGGTATTTACGGTGTCACAGGATACATTCGCGGGCTGTAATTCGCTAAAGATAGCGGTGATCTATGGCATGGTGGACAATTCGGTCATCTCTGCGTTTGACGCATGTCCGGGTAAACCTTCGGTTACCAACTATGGGATGATCACATACTGACGATTGGGGAGCGTTATCATCATGAGATTAGGCATAATAGGAGCAGGAAAAGCAGGTGTTTCCATGGGAAGATACCTGAGACAGAGCGAAAATGTTTCACTGACAGGGTTTTTCAGCAGAACTTTTGAGAGTGCCCGGGAAGGCGCAGATTTTACAGGCAGCAGGGCTTACACTGCCATTGATGAGATGGTCCGGGAGAGCGATACGATACTGATCGCCACTCCCGACGGTGAGATAGCAGGTGTATGGGAACAGCTTAAGCCCCTGATACCTGACGACAGAGAGATGACGGTAGGTCATCTGAGCGGAGCACTGTCGTCGGAAATCTTCAGTGGAGCTGTGAAAGCGAATATCCGGGGGATCTCGGTTCATCCGGTCTACGCTTTTGCAGACAGATTCACATGCTGGGAGGGGTTGAATACAGCGTTTTTCACTTTGGAAGGAAGTGAGAAGGCGGTAAATCTTTGGAAGACTGTTCTGTCAGACCTTGGTAACAGAACCGCTTCCATCGATGCGGCTTCGAAGGTGAGATACCATGCTGCATGCGCCATGGCCAGCAATGATGTACTGGGGCTCATAAAGGTATGCGTGGACAATCTTAAGCTCTGCGGTTTTGCCGAAGATGAAGCCTACAGTCTTCTGGAACATCTTGTAAAAAACAATGTGGACAACGCATTCAGGGCAGGAGTTGTAGATTCGCTGACCGGTCCCATTGAGAGAAATGATACGGGTACCGTAAAAAAACACCTGGGTGTTATGGGAGAATACAGTACCCTGTACAAGGAGCTTGGAAAGGCTGTTCTGGACATAGCGACAGAAAAGCATGCAGATACGGACTATGCTGAATTGAAAGAGATTTTAGAACACGGTAAATAAAGATTATTACAGTAAATTGAAGAGATTAGAGCTATCATATCCTGTTTAAGGCGCAAACGCATTTATGCTACGGAAGGGAGATACCAGATGAAAACGAAAAAGAAAGGGAACAACTGGACGGCTTACTATGATCCAGATACAAACAGATACTTTGCAGAGATCATGTATACCAGCCGGGAAGGGCGTGAAGAATACGATTATGAGATCACGAAGGAAATATATGAAAGGCTGGGATCATTTAGCGATGATGTTGAAAATGAACGCCTGATCAAGACCGGGAATATGAGCTATTCCTATGAGAATACCATGTACGGAACCCTCGGACCGGAGAGAACGGTCTGGGATGAAGAAGTAAATGAGGCGATGGAAGAGTGTGTTCGTAAGGAAGAGAAGAAATGAGCCGAGTAATATTTAATGGGGTATTGTCACTTTGCGGAAATTGATGTAAAATTTTACTTGTGTACTGACTTGGTCAAGTCAGAGTTAGCTTGCAGGAGGGACATATGCAATCAGATTTAGTCATCAGGGAAAACGAATTGATCGACCCGGCGAACTATCCGGAGGATCAGCACGAACTGATCGAGGATTTTAATTCGCGTATACGGCGTCTGACCGGTATCATTACCGGGATCGGTAAGGAATACCATACGATCTGGGTCATCAACGCTAATACAAAGAAAATGTATCTGTACCGCTCTACCGGTGAAAACACCAATCATTATGCTGTCGAGCTGGGATTCAGATTTAACAATTACGACCGTTTCATCGAAGAATATGTAGACCGCTACGTGGTTAACAGCATAGAGAGCGTCCGGAGGGATGTTAAACTGGATGTCGTGTTCTCGCGGATCAAAGACGGGGAACTGTTTACCCTTGATTATATGCGCCTGGCCGATGACGGAAATATGTCCTATCACCAGATGGCTTTCGCGCTGGCCGGACAGCCGGGCAAAACGGAGAACTTCATCCTGGCTTTCAGGGATATCGACAAGTCCATACGCAAGCACATTTCCGATAAGCGATATTTAAGAGAACAGTTGGATATCGTGGAGACCTTAAGCCGCGATTACTACAATATATTCAAGATCAATCCCCAAACGGGTGATGTAGTGATCCTTAAGCTCGACGGCTATGTTACAAAAGGTATGGAGGGCGCGGGCGAAAAGGTGTATTCCTACGATGTACTCTATAAACAGTACGTGAAGGACCGTGTGTATTCCGAGGATCAGGAGTGGATGTATGATGCCATATCCCTGAAAACGATCAACAGCAAACTGGCCGACAATCCGGAATATGTTTCCAGTTACCGAGTTATAGATAAAGGCGAGGTTCATTATTACCAGTTCACGTATATCCTGATCAATGCCAATATCCCCGGCAGTGATATACTGGCCGGCTTCAAGAACGTTGACGATATCGTGGCCTCGGCAAAGGAGCGGCAGGATCTTGAGATCCTGGCCACCACCGATATAATGACAGGCATCTTAAACCGTGGCACCGGTGAGCAAAAGGTTATCGAAGCCATGGCAAACGGCCGGAAGGGAATGCTCTGCATCCTGGATGTCGACAAGTTTAAGGATATCAATGATGACTATGGCCATAACGTAGGCGACAAAGTGATCCGCGGGATCGCAGATGCATTAAAACATGTTTTCCGCGATGAGGATATCATCTTCCGTCTGGGCGGGGATGAGTACGCCCTGTATATTATGGATCTGATGGATGAAGGGATAGCTAAGGAGCTGATGGAGCGCTTCTTTAATGAAATCTCCAAGATAGACATCCCGGAGCTTGACGGCAGACAGATCTGCGTAAGCGCCGGTGCTGCGTTCTTCAAAGAGGGCGATAAGCACTCCTTCGAGGACCTTTATAAACTGGCAGACAGCGGTGTATATGCAGGCAAGAATATCAGCGGCTGCACACTGAATTTCTAATATGTGATGACAGGGGATCGCAGCTCTTCGTTACTTTGCTAACTCAAATAATTGACTCTATTTTTACACTCAAAAGTCCCGCCATATTGACGGGACTTTTTCTAAAAGAAGAGTATCTGAGTATCATGTTTAATGATGAAACGATATGCTTAGTGAAAGAGAAGAACGTTGAGACAATTTCATATCTGGTGTTTGTTACAGAGATGAATCTATATTGTCTGATATTCAGAAAAAAGCCGTCTTATGCTTTTGGTATGATGCAGAGATGAACAGTGGCAGATTCTGTGTAAGGCAATCCGTGACGGCGAAGACGATAACTGGAAGGAAACCGATATGACCTTTTATAAGAGTCATTCGGCATGGCAGATAAAGATGGGGTGTTGACGTATGCAGGTGCGCTGCTTGCGGATGAATCCCCTATCAGGTATTCACGTGTTTTCTGTAGGAGATGGAACGGGCTGACTAAATCCGGTGCTGGCAGACATTTTCTCAAGACTTGATTATATGGAGCGCAGCGGAAGCGGTTTGGGTAAAATACGCGATGCCCAGGTCTATTCAGCCAATTTTGTTCCGGAGAGAACGCCTTTTTTACTCTGATCGGGCACACTTTATGCTTACCATTCCTAATTTGAATTATCAGAATGAGAAAATTAAAGCTATTCTTGAAGAAAATGACAGGGATCAAGATAGGGAACAAGTGGGGGATCAAGTTAGGGTACAAGATAGGGTACAAGTCAGGGATCAAGTCAAGGAACTAGTTAGGGAACAAGTCGTTGGTCAGGTTACAGTTGGTGAAATTATTGAGTATTGTAAGCTTCCGAGGACGAGAGCTGAAATACAGGACTATTGTGGACTTGTGAGCAGAAGGTCATTTAATGAAAACCACTTAAAACCTATGCTTGAAGCGGGCATACTTAAGATGACTATTCCAGATAAGCCCAACAGCAAGAATCAGAGATACTATTCAGAATATGAGACTTAGGACACTAACAAATGACGAGAGAGATCAACTATTTTGATAGTGATAGGCAGAGCCACTGGATTAATGAGATCAAAAGAGGCGACTGGGGAGCTGCTGGGTTTCTGTATGAGCTGTTGAGCAAAGGAACTTTTTTTGACGCCGCAGGTGAAAACTCAAAGGTTCTGTTGCTTACAGACGGTGATGAGCTGATCTCGTTTTGCACTTATGCCGAAAAGGATGATATCCAGCCTACGGAGCTTACTCCGTGGATGGGTTTTATTTATACCTTCCCGGAGCATAGGGGGCATCATTATGTAGGGCTCCTTATGGAAGAGGTAGAAAGGCTTGCAATAAAAGAAGGTGTATCCGAAGTCTATATCTCAACAAATCATATTGGACTCTATGAAAAATATGGCTGTGAGTTTAAAGTCGAGATGCACGACATGAACGGAGAGCTTTCCAGAGTATATGTGAAGAAGGTTCCGACAAACGAATTACTGATTGAACTTCAGGATACGGAGTGGCCGTTTGAGTATACTGATCATGACCGGAGGATAGCTAGGGCAATCGTATTTGATGAAGAAGGATATTATTATTTTGTTCGAGCCGAAAGAAATGATGATTTTGGAAGGGCGACATTGATAGAGACTTCAGGTGGCGGAGTCGAAGCCGAAGAGGATATGGATTCGGCGATTAAACGTGAGCTAAAAGAGGAATTGGGAGCAGAGGTACGGGTTGTTTGTAAGATCGGTGTTGTCAGCGATTGTTACAATCTGATACACCGGCACAATCTGAATAACTATTTCCTTTGTAAGGTTGTTTCATTCGGAGAAAAGCATCTGACTCAGGATGAGATAAAAGATTTCCATCTGTCAACGCTGAAGCTGACCTATGAAGAAGCGGTTGCCGAATACGAAAAAAGACGGGAAACAAGGCTTGGAAGGCTGATCGCAAACCGTGAGTTGCCTATTCTTAAGAAGGCAAGGGAGATAATGTGAATAAAGCAGGAATGAAGCAGGAAGGGATTCTTAGAGCTGCCAGAAAGAACAACCTCGGAATCTGTGATGAGGTATGGCACTCGATAATCCGTAGCGACAGGGAGAAAAAATGATAAGATTTATTGAAAAACAGGATAAAGATGCATGGTATATGCTTGATAAACATCTTCCGATATCAGAATTTGATGAAAAGGTACGATGCAGACAAGGATATGTCTGTGTTGACGATGAAAAGATCATCGGTGTACTTCGATATAATCTTTTTTGGGATAACACGCCGTTTTGTACGATGTTGTTCATTGATTCCGAATATCGCGGAAAGGGCTATGGAAAGCAGATGATGCAACACTGGGAGATGGATATGAGCGCACAGGGATATGAGATGTTGATGACATCGACACAGGTTGATGAGGATGCACAGCATTTCTATCGGAAACTGGGATATAAGGATTGCGGCGGTTTTGTTGTGGATATTCCGGGATACGAGCAGCCCATGGAGATGATAATGATAAAGGGGCTGACAATATGATCGTCATTATTACAGGGGCATCCCATACAGGGAAAACTGTGCTGGCACAGAGGATGCTCGATAAATATAAATACCCGTATCTGTCAGTCGATCATCTGAAGATGGGTTTGATCAGAAGCGGCAATACGAAACTTACGCCTGAGGACGATGACGAACTTGTAGATTATCTCTGGCCTATTGTTCGTGAAATGATCAAGACGGCAATAGAGAATAAGCAGAATCTCATTGTGGAGGGCTGCTATATTCCTTATGATTGGCGGAAGTATTTTAAAGAAGAGTATTTGTCCGAGATTAGGTTCATTTGCCTAGCGATGACGGATTCATATGTTGACACGCATTTTGATAATATAAGAAAGCATGGATCTGATATAGAGAACAGACTGGAGGATTCTGATTTCACTGCTGATTGGATTAAAGATGAGAATCACAAATACATTGAAGGGTATAAAAAGGCGGGCGATGATGTGGTTTTGATAAATGATAACTATGAAGAGACCATTGCAGAGCTATTAGAATACGAGGGAGACTGTAAATGAAGTTCAAAGAAAGAGAGATAATTCTGAAAGATGGGAGAAAATGCATATTGTGTCCTACTTCTCCGGAACATGCTGAAGAGATGATAGAGTATATGAAGAAAACAGCCGGGGAAACGACGTACTTGCTACGTTATCCTGATGAGGTGAATTTTACAATCGAAGGAGAGCGAGATATTCTCGAAAAACTGGTTAACGATCCCTATTCCATCATGATGATGCCGATTGTTGACGGGAAAGTTGCAGGAAACGGAAGCATAAACGGCATCGGAGATAAACGCAAAATACGGCATAGGTGCTCTTTAGCCATCGCTCTCTATAAGGATTATTGGGGGCTTGGAATAGGTACGGCTATGATAGAGTACATGAC
>JAFYAD010000163.1 GCA_017540915.1 Lachnospiraceae bacterium | reverse complement strand
GATGCTGTGGGAAGTTTTAGTATTTTCAGGAAGTGGACCATCTTCTCCTCGGCACCTACCACCGATATCTCATCCTTTTCCTGAAGCACGAAATCACCGCCGGGGATTATAACCTCTTCCCCTCTGGTGACCAGTGAGATGAGGACATCGCACTTGAGTTTGATAGCCATATCTTTCAGGGAAAGGCCACACAGAATGCTGTTACTGTCAAGCTTGAAGGTTATGATCTCAACCCTGCTCTTGGCAAAGGACTCCACTCTGAGAGCCGAAGGATATTTTAACAGCCTGCCGGCCTCCCTAGCCGCTGCACGGTGCGGATTGATCACCATGGACAAACCCAATTCTTCTTTCATGAAGCCTATCTGTCTTCCGTTGTAATCAGGGTTTTCAACCCTGGCAATGGTACTCTTGCAACCGGATTTTCTGGCCATAAGACATGCCAGAAGATTTAACTCGTCATTGCCGGTGACTGCGATGAGAATATCAGCCGACTTAACTCCCGCATCCTCCAGCACCGAAAGGCTTGTGATATTACCCACAACACCCAGGGCCTCGTCCGCTCCCGTCACTATCTCGACAGCGCTCTGTCTGTTGTCTATCACAGTGATATCATGCCCTTCGGCATTCAACTGTTCTGCCAGGGTGCGCCCTATGTTTCCGCAACCCGCGATGATAATGTTCATCCTGTAACCTCTTTTATCTTAAACCATATTTTGAGATACTGTGTTTTTGAGATCTCTTTTCCATATGATCAGGATCAGTCACAACATCTCCATACTCACAGACGGGACGCTGTACGCATCCCGTCTGAATTGATCTTTTTCTGTTATGATTCTGCCACAACAGCTATACCGAGCTCCTCAAGCTGCGCAGCATCCACTGTTCCCGGTGCATCGGTCATGAGATCCGATGCATCCTTTACCTTCGGGAAAGCTATTACATCCCTGATGTTGTCAGTATGGAGCATATGCATCACTACCCTGTCCACACCGTACGCAAGTCCTGCATGGGGCGGAACTCCGTATGAAAAAGCATCCAGCAGGAATCCAAACTGCTCATGAGCTCTCTCGGGTGTGAATCCCAATACCTCAAACATCTTCTCCCGTATATCATGCTGGTGGATCCTGACGGAACCTCCTCCCAGCTCTGTTCCGTTCAATACTATGTCGTATGCCTTCGCACGGACGCTGCCCGGATCGCTGTCTATTCTGTCCCAGTCCGACTCATTGGGCATGGTGAAAGGATGGTGCATAGCCATGAAACGGTTCTCCTCGTCAGACCACTCCAGTAACGGGAAATCGGTGATCCAGAGGAAATTATATTTTGACTCGTCTATAAGTCCAAGCTCGGCACCCAGTTCAAGTCTTATGGCACCGAGAACATTCCATACGATCTTATCCCTGTCTGCGGCAAAAAGCAAGAGATCACCCGGCTCTCCCTCCATGGCATTGCACAGTGCCTTAAGCTCTTCCTCAGTCATAAACTTTGCGAAGGAAGACTTGTACGAGCCGTCTTCATTGATACAAAGATATGCAAGTCCCTTTGCTCCATATCCCTTAGCAAATTCCACAAGCTTGTCAATGCGTTTTCTGGGCATTGCTGCCTGTCCTTTTACATTGATACCACGAACCGAACCGCCGGCCTCAAGCGCTCCCGTGAATACGCCAAAACCGCAGCCTTTGACTACGTCCGATACGTTTTTAAGTTCCATTCCGAATCTGGTATCCGGCTTGTCCGAACCGTATCTGTCCATAGCTTCCTGCCAGGGCATACGCGGGAACGGAATCGTCGCCTCATACCCGATGGCCTCTTTGAAAATATACTGTAAAAGTCTCTCATTTACCTCGATGACATCATCGATGTCCACGAAGGAGAGCTCCATATCTGCCTGTGTAAACTCCGGCTGTCTGTCCGCGCGGAGATCCTCATCCCTGAAGCATCTTGCGATCTGGAAATATCTGTCATATCCGCTTGCCATCAAAAGCTGCTTGAAGAGCTGCGGGCTCTGTGGCAGAGCGTAAAAATGTCCGTTGTGTATACGGCTGGGTACAAGATAATCCCTGGCGCCTTCAGGAGTAGACTTACACAATATGGGAGTCTCGATCTCCAAAAAGCCTTCCTCACTCATGAACTCTCTCATGAGCCCCATAACCTTGCTTCTGAGTATCAGATTGCGCTGTATATCCGGACGGCGAAGGTCAAGATATCTGTATTTAAGCCTTGTCTCCTCGTTGGTCTTGGAATTCTCTTCGATCTGGAAAGGAGGTGTCTGAGACTCTGACAGGATCCGCATATCCTTTGCCATGATCTCAATATCACCTGTCTTTAAGTTTTCATTCACTGCAGCAGATCTTTTATTGACCGTACCTGTAACCGCTATAACATACTCGCTGCGCAGAGAACCTGCCTTTTCAAAACCGGCCTCTCCCACAGAATCGGTATCGAATACTATCTGCAAAAGACCGCTTCTGTCTCTCAAGTCAATAAATATAAGACTTCCGAGATTACGTCTTCTCTGTACCCATCCCATGACTGTGACTGTGCTGCCGATATCAGCGCTTGAAACCTCCGTACATCTGTGGGTTCTCTTTAAACCCTGCATTGATTCACTCATTTTATCCACACCTCTTATAATATGTAATAGCACTATCCGTAAAGGGATCCTGCCCAATGTATTCCTTCCGGTATACCTGACATCACTATGTCGAACAGATCTCCTGTCTGACCTTTTGCCGGCATCCTGACATGTATTTAACCCTTAAAAAATTCCTCTATATCTGTGTATCCCTCAGCAGATAATTTATCTTTCTGGAATTTTTTGTTCTTATTCATGCGTGAGACCAGGACAGTCTTGCCCTCTCCACGCTCCGCAGCCGCTTTTTTCAATATCTCGTAGAGCTTACTGCTGTCAACGCCCTTTTCGATAAGATATGCCTTTTTGTCAGAAGATCCCGGAACCTTGAAGCCACTCTCCATGAGCAAGAGCACTATCCTCTCAAAACCTATGGAAAAACCGCATGCCGGCGTGTCCTGTCCGGTAAAACGGCCGATCATCTTGTCGTACCTGCCGCCGCCTCCGCAGGCAGCTCCAAGCTCCGGCATCACGATCTCAAAGATGGTGCCGGTGTAATATCCCATGCCTCTCACCAGAGTCGGATCGAATACCAGCCTGAAATCGGCTTCCTTCGCTCCATCCACCGCTGTCATGATCTCAGTGAGGTTATCCTTTATATCCACGGAAAGATCATCGCCCAAAGCCTTTGCCAGTGTCTCTACTCCGGCCATATCACGGGTTGTCTTTTCCAGCATATCCGTGTATGTGTTTATCGCGTTTTCATCAAAACCGGCCTCTCTCAATTCGGCTGAAACTCCCTCAAGTCCGATCTTATCCATCTTGTCCAGGATGATGCACACTGTATCAAAAGCATCCTCAGGGAACCCCGCATGATCAGCCATGGCACGCAGGATCCGCCTGTCATTGATGTGTATCTCAAAGCCCTTGAATCCGATGCGTCCGATGGTGGATGTTGTAGCCAGTATCAGCTCGATCTCCGCCAGATTTGAAGGCTCTCCCAATATATCTATATCACACTGCATGAACTGTCTGTAACGGCCTCTCTGAGGTCTGTCCGCGCGCCACACAGGTCCCATCTGAAGCGCCTTGAAGGGCTGCGGAAGGTCATTGGCATTATTGGCATAAAACCTTGCCAAGGGAAGCGTCAGATCGTAACGCATGCCGAAATCCACCACGTCACTCTCGCTCTGCGCTGTCTCGAGGTTTAATTTCTCGCCTCTCTTTAATATCTTGAATATGAGCTTTTCATTCTCTCCGCCCTGCTTGCTGGAAAGATTCTCAATGGATTCCATGCAAGGGGTCTCAATAGGTGTAAACCCATAGCTCTTGTACGTTTCACGTATAATACCCTGCACATAATCCCTGATCTCCATCTCCGCAGGGAGAATATCCTTCATGCCGTTAACCGGCTTTTTCTTAAGTGCCATATTATCTCTCCGTTTCTTTGATCAATTCAAATATTATAGCAAAGCGGCAACGAATATTCAACATCTAAATTATGCCCCGGATTTACCATGAAGAATAAGTTCATGACAAAGGCTCTTGCTGTGGTTCTTTCCGCTTCTATGGCTTTAAGCCTTTCAAGCGCAACAGCACTTACAGCAAATGCCGCAGCTGCTCCGAAGCTTGCTAAGAAGACTGTATCAGTTAAGGCTGGTAAGAAGGCAAAGAACAAGCTTAAAGCAGCATCTTACAAGGCTGGTTGGAGAATCACCAAGGCAACTGTTAAGAAAACAGCAGTAGCTAAAGCCAAAGTTAAGAAAAACAAAAAGGTAGTAGTAGTAACAGGCGTTAAGAAGGGTGCAACAAAGATCGTTCTTGCACTTAAAAACGCAAAGACAGGCGCAGCTAAGAAGCTTAAATTCAAGGCTAAGGTAAAGGTTGATACTCCGGTTATCGTTGAGCCGGTTGTTGAGACTGCATCTGTAACAGCTGCAACACAGAAGACATTTGATTCTGTAGTTCTTACATTTGACAAAGAGATCGATGCAACAGCAGTTTCTATCGAGACAGTAGCAATCAACGGATCAGTTGGTGCAGCTACATCTGTTACAATCGGCGATGACAAGAAGTCTGCAACAGTTGTTTATGGTTACGCTGAGAACACAGAGTATACATTCTCTGTAAACAACCTTGGCGGAACAGCTACTGTAAAGGTAGGCTCTTACGCTGTAACAGACATCCAGATCGAGAACCAGAGCGTTGAGACAGGTTCTGACCAGGATATCAAGTATGCACTTGTTGCCGGCGATGTTGATGTTACAAAGTATAACAACTATACAGATTATGTAACATTTGATTTCGATGGCGATCAGACATCATACTCAGCAGATCCGGTTAAGCCGACAATCTACTTCTCTGAGAGAGATCAGAAGTCTACAGTTACTGTTAAGTACAACAACGGCGTTGACGCTGAGATTTCTAAGACTATTACAGTAACATCTGTAGCAGCTACAGCTACTGCAGCTGAGGCAAGATTTGCAG
>JAFYAD010000162.1 GCA_017540915.1 Lachnospiraceae bacterium | reverse complement strand
ACCGACGCCCATTGTACCGCCGATCAGATATATTGTTTTCATATCTGTTCCTCACAAACTTCGATTTGTCATCGTCTATAAAACTGAAATATTCTTTACAACCATCATCCCTCATGAAGTGATTCATAGAATGAGTAATCAACAATTCCATGAATATGCTCCAGCGCACCGGGCCGCAATTCTTTAATCATCAAACAAAGCCAGTGTGGATATCCACAGTGCTGTGGTAAATAATTCTCACCCCCGGGCTTACAACGACTGCTTTCAGTTCTTCACCCGTCGGTTAACGGTGTCATGAACGTGGTTTTATTTTCTCCATATCTTAATCGCTTGCTTAAG
Source organism: Lachnospiraceae bacterium (assembly GCA_017540915.1). Next base: position 3,259 of record JAFYAD010000162.1, on the reverse strand, counting down.
TGTTTTATCAATATGAACCCTTGTCTGCTCGCACTCTTTTGGATGATCCTTCGCGGATTTAAACATAAGACTCATAAATATTCTTAATCCTACAGGCAAGGCAATTCGAAGCATCGATTCCGGAAGCACAAAATGTGTACCATACTCATAAGTTATTGCCTTGTACTTACATTTATGAGGTCGTTCCTCAAGACGCTTCTTCATACGACGTACATATTTTCCAGCATCCCATAGTGTATCATCATCTGCTCCGATCAGAATGAGATATCCGTTAATATCTTCAATCTTGATCATTTCCTCTTCAGGATGCTCCCGCATTTTCTCGGAATCATCGAATATTCTCCTTGAACAAAGGTAATTGCCACTCCCTTTTGTCTCTTCCATGATCACATGCCAGTAATCGGGATGTTCATACACGAAAGGCATATACGGAAGAGGTTTTCCATCCTTTGAAAGGGTTGAAGCACCCGGCACCGGCCATTCCTTACAGCCATCTTTCTTTCCCTGCTCAAATCCCTGCCATATAAAATCGCTTGCGGTAAGTCCAATAGTCAGCGTAATCTCAGGAATATATGATGCTGCTGCAAGTGAGTACATACCGGCTGTGGACATTCCCATTATTCCGAAATGCTTATTTCCAAAGGTCTTACTCTTTTCTATTGCATTCTCAACTCTCTCAATCGGACAGTTTACATGACTGTAATCCTTTTTCCCCGGGGACATTGCCAGCACATTGACTCCATTCCTATGAAGCCATTTTGCACCACACTTTGCCATATAATCATTAGGATCATCTCCAAAAAGTCCAATCATTACATATTCAGATTTTTGTGGGCACTCATAATAGGTCCCGTAAAAACCATCTTGCTCAATTGAAAACCTTATCTTCTTCATTAATACTTCGTCTCCTCGTATTCTTATTTCAACGCCTCAAAGTATTGCTGGCGTTCCGCCTTTGCCTCCGGTACAAATTCCACGGTACCCCCAGCAATGAATCATTCTTTATATTTATGTCTTAACGGTGTCAGGTACGTGGTTCACTTGGCTCGTTTAACTGAAAGATAATTACAATGATTATATTATATCCCATTAGTCAATATTTGAGAATGATACATTTTTCACTCACCCATAATTATCGAACTCACATCCGTTCCGTCTGATACATTCTCCGAAAGACCAAGGTATGGTGCAGGGTTTACGAAGGTTCCGTCTACCGGAGCTTCAATCTTCCCGGACAGCGTGATGCTGTTAATTATCTCCATTTACTGTTCTCCTCTCTAATCCACAGTGTTATTTGACGATTTTTCTCAGAGCAAAAAAAGGAGCCGAATCGAGTTCAAACTCAATCCGACTCCTAATGGCAAATAAAAAAGGTCTCCATACCTACAAAAGGTACAGAGACGCTTAAGTTATCTTTTTATTTAAAACCTTTGGACCCTAAATAATTCAAAAACATTCATTTTTTCTTTTCTATGGCTCTCCATCAGGCTTGTCACCATGTTGTCCGTCACCGTCCGGTTTTCCTCCTTGCGGCGGTTCACCGTCCGGTTTATCTCCCTGTGGCTGTTCGCCATCCGGCTTGTCCATACCTTCACTTCCGCTGCTGCTGACCTTTGCATCTACCTTTGTTCCCGTGCTTGCGGTCCCGCTTTCATAAGCCTCACCATTTACATATAAGGTAAAACCATTCAGGTTTATAGAATCCTCATCACAGGTAAGCGATGTTATATAGGAATCTCCCGTAAGTGTCCACGTAGCTTCATTTGACAGTTCCACATACACATCTCCGGCACTTCCGTCCGAGTTGATTGCGCCTGTCAATGCAGAACTGTTGGTAAGATAAAGATTCAGTGTAGATACACTATCCACAAGGATATCACCCTCTATTGTCTGATCACTTGCATACAGTGTAACATTTCCGCCGTTGGATCCTTCAGTTCCCCAACCTGCAGCCGCCGCTCTTAAGAACAGTCCATCTGTATCCTCGTTTGTAATCTCTGCTCCGGAAAGGGAGATTGTTGCGACCGTATTGTTCACAAAGAATACATCACCATTTTTGTTTGTAAGTGATCCGCCATTCATAGAGAACTCAGCTGCTCCGACGTCCGCATCTCCGGACATGGACTGATAGATCATGACTGCATGGAAGTAATCTGACTTATCACTGTTATGCTGATTGTGATCTGCCGTCAGCGCTACATTGTTCAACGTTACCGAATTCTTCCCCTCTACCACAACACCCTCCGATGCGGTAGATGTTAATGTTGCATCATTGACTGTGATATCAGCAGTCGAATAGATAACGGGTGAGCCCTTACCGTTTGTGGTATAGCTTCCTTTTGTGACATTCACGGTACCGCCGCCTCTGTCGGATCTGATAGCAGCCGAGGAATTCCCATCGGTTACGATCGTAAGATTTTCGGCATTCGTGGTTCCTCCGCCGGTCGTCATCAAACCACCGGAACAATTATTTTTCGTATAGATATAGGAATCTGATATATTTACCGTGGTTCCTTCTCCATACGAGAATACACCGTTTGCATGCTTTCCGTCTGTATCAACAACGATGTCACTCAATGTGAGCGTTGCTCCGTCCGTTGCAAATACGGCAGCGTTCTCGCCGTAAAAATCAGCTTCATCGCCGTCCGCTTCGCCTGTTTTTTCGACAGTGACATTCGCATATTCTACCTTCTCGCCGGATGCTTCGATTGCATGTCCTCCATCTGAGGAATCGGAGATTGTTTCTGTTACCTCTATATCATCTCTGGCGATAAATGCACTATTCTCTGATTCCGCACTCTCTGTAACCTCTTCAGATACCGTTGTTTCCTCGGTCTGCGCTTCTGTCTCTTCCTGCACTTCCGTAACAACAGACGTCGTTACACTCTCTGTTGTGTTATCGGATTTTTCCGAATTACCACACGCCGAAAGGCCTAACATCAATGCTCCGGAAAGGATGATCGCATACATTTTTTTAATATCTTTTCTTGTCTTTTTCATAAAAGTCAGCCCCTTCTTTTATACAACCCTCAAAGGGAGGTTTGCTTGTTATGAACGGATCATAACAAGTCCACCTTAACTGAACCTTAATGTAAAAAACTTTCTTTGTTTCTTCTTGTTACAATTTTATAGCCGACTTTATCCTTTAGTACGGACTCATGCATTGATATATACCCCATCACATGACAATCCTTCAACGATTTCCGTGATCTTTTGCCGGAATTCCCTCCAATATTTTTGCTGCATTCTCCACCAGTTT
>JAFYAD010000161.1 GCA_017540915.1 Lachnospiraceae bacterium | reverse complement strand
TTCGGACATTTCCAGTAAAGCTTTCCGGATTCGCTGGTCTCGATCTTGATCTCTCCGTCGTAACCGCACTCCATGCAGTAGTCTGACTTTGTATTGATCTCGGCGTACATGATGTGATCGTAGATATGTCTCATTACTGCCAGCACTGCCGGTATGTTACCCTGCATGTTCGGAACCTCTACATAGCTGATGGCACCTCCCGGTGAAAGCTTCTGGAAGTCAGCTTCGAAGCTGAGCTTCTCAAACGCATCTATGGGTTCAGTAACATGGACATGGTAGGAATTGGTGATATAGTTTTTATCGGTAACACCCTTTATGATACCAAACCTTCTCTGAAGGCACTTTGCAAATTTATATGTAGTGGATTCCATAGGAGTGCCGTATACGGAATAGCTGATCTTCTCTGCAGCCTTCCACTCTGCACACTTATCGTTGAGTCTCTGCATAACGGCAAGCGCGAACTCCTTGCCTTTCTCGCTGGTGTGGCTCTTTCCTGTCATGCGCACGCACATCTCATACAAACCGGCATAGCCCAGCGAAATAGTGGAATAACCATTATATAACAGCTTGTCGATGGGCTCTCCCTTTTCAAGTCTTGCAAGTGCACCGTACTGCCACAGGATCGGTGCCACATCGGAAGGCGTTCCCAAAAGTCTCTCATGTCTGCAGCGCAGTGCCCTGTGACAGAGCTCAAGGCGCTCATCCAGTATCTTCCAGAATTCATCCATATCTCCGTTTGCAGAACAAGCCACATCCACAAGATTTATGGTGACAACACCCTGGTTGAAACGGCCGTAGAATTTATTGGAACCGTCAGGATTTCTCTGTGTATCCTCAACGGTCAGGAATGATCTGCAGCCCATGCAGGTGTAAACATTGCCGCCCTTGAGCTCTCTCATCATCTTTGCAGAAATGTAATCCGGCACAAAACGCTTTGCGGAACATTTTGCGGACAGCACCGTCAGGTCATAATATTTTGAATCCTCATGGATATTGTCCTCATCCAGCACATATATGAGTTTCGGGAAGGCCGGAGTGACCCACACACCCTTCTCGTTCTTTACACCCTGCATGCGCTGATTCAGTGTTTCTTCTATTATAAGTGCGAGGTCATCGCGAAGCCTTCCCTCGGGAACCTCATCGAGATACATGAACACCGTTACAAAGGGAGACTGTCCGTTACAGGTCATGAGAGTGTTGAGCTGATACTGGATTATCTGGATGCCGCGCTTGACATCCAGCCTGGTGCGGTGCTCTGCCAGTTCTGCAAGTTCCTCTTCGGTCATGGGCTTACCCATCGCCTCGAACTCCGCCCTCACATCAGCCAGAACGTTCTGTCTGGTGATATCCACAAAGGGTGCCAGATGTGCCAGTGAGAAAGACTGTCCGCCGTACTGGTTGGAAGCCACCTGTGCCACGATCTGTGTCGTGACATTGCAGGCTGTGGAGAAGCTGTGGGGTTTCTCTATCATGGTACCGTTGATGACAGTGCCGTTCTCCAGCATATCCTCAAGATTTATCAGATCGCAGTTGTGCTCTTTCTGTGCAAAATAATCCGAATCATGGAAATGGATTATGCCTTCATTATGAGCTCTCACGATCTCTTCCGGCAAAAGCACACGGTTTGTGAGATCCTTTGAGACCTCGCCTGCCATGTAATCTCTCTGGGTAGAGTTGATAACCGGATTTTTATTGGAGTTTTCCTGTTTTACCTCCTCATTGATACGGTCAAGGAGAGCCAGGATACCTTCATCTGTAGAGTTTGCCTTTCTGGCCAGCTCTCTGGTATAGCGGTAACGCACGTATTTCTGCGCAACCTCATAACCTCTCATCTCCATGATGCCCTTTTCCACCATATCCTGAATCTCTTCCACGTTTACGGCGCGGATGGCTTCCTCCACCTGTCTGCCCACCTTTGTGGCTACCGCATTGATCTGACAGGGGCTCAGCTGATAGATATCAGCCACCTCTTTGTTGGCTGCCTTGATGGCGTTTGTAATCTTGTCCAGCTCGAAGGCAACTTCCTTGCCGTCTCTCTTGATCACTCGAAACGATGTCATTTTGATACTCTCCTTGAATCTGATGTTTTATAATCGCAATATGTTGTCATGTTTTCAGAACCGCAACACAAGATATAGTATATAATATTATAAAAATTTGTAAAGAGGAAAAATAAAATTTTTTACAGTCATTCAATGCACATCCTCAAAAGGTCTGTTAAATGCCGTTACCCCCATCTTTTCCGTATATCCGGCTCTCGTGGCACTGACCTTTGATTCGATATCCTCCTTAAGTTCCCGGGAAGACATACGCACAGCTCCCTCCCCCAGCACTATGATCTGCTCAAGACCGTCAGATGTGGCGACACATACATCATGTTTTTTTGCCATGTCATGAACGGCAGCTTCTATATAGGCATCCGCCGTCTGGGATTCCTTTGTATATATTATGAAGATACCGGCTCTTTCCTCTGTGGATCCCACTCCACCCTGAACCCTGTATGCATCAAATACCAGTATTATGCGTCTGTCGATGACTGCGGCGTAATTGATCAGGATATCCGCAAGCTTTTCCCTGGCCGCTCCAAGCTCAGGCTCCGACAGCTCCCTCAGCTCATCCCATGAAAAGATGATGTTATATCCGTCCACCAAGAGATACTTTTCCTTAGGCTTGACCTTCTTCTTATCAGCGGAGCGATTTGAGTAAGCATCTGTTTTGCCGTTGTCCCCGGTATCACCGCCACCGTCCGCCTTTGATGCCACCCCCGGCGCAACCTTCACGTACCTTCCGGTATCATCAAAATCATAAACCTCGAAAGCATTCTCTTTCCTGGGTTTTATGGCACCGAACTCCCGCTCGTAGATCTCCATGAGTTCCTTGTCCATAGCGCTGGCATGCCTGAGCCTTGCGGCAGGGTCTGCGATCTCCTGTTCACGCTGTTTTGCTTCAGCCCTCTTCTCA
>JAFYAD010000160.1 GCA_017540915.1 Lachnospiraceae bacterium | reverse complement strand
TCAGAGCTTCAAGACCGCCCTGGGGCATAGAGAACGGGTTATGGGTAAATCCGATCTTCCCGGTCTCAGGATCCTTTTCGTACATCGGGAAATCATTGATGTAGCAGAAACGGTATGCATTTTTTTCAAGAAGGTCAAGCCTTGTGCCAAGCTCTTTCCTGATCTCGCCTGCGCAAAGTGCAGCCTTCATCTCTGTATCACCGATAAAGAAGATGGTGTCGATGGGCTTAAGGTCTGCAATATTCTTGAACTCTTCCTTGAGATCTTCCGGAATGAACTTATCGATGGGTCCCTTGTAAGATCCGTCCTCTAATACCTCTATATAGCCAAGACCGCCCATGCCGATAGACTTTGCAAAGTCTAACATCTTCTCATGCTGACCCTTTGAGAGCTTCTGATGTACCACGATAGCGCGGATGGTCTTGCCGTGGAATGGCTTGAACTCGCACTTCTGGAAGAAATCGGTCATATCGATGATCTCAAGTGGGTTCCTAAGGTCTGGCTTGTCCGTACCGTATTTTAACATTGCCTCTTTGTAGCTGATGATGGGGTACGGTGCCTCTGTTATAACACTGCCTTCAGGCGCAAACTTCTTGAATGTCTCTGTCAGCACTTCCTCGCCGACCTTGAAAACATCTTCCTGAGTCGCAAAGCTCATCTCAAAGTCCAGCTGATAGAACTCACCCTGTGAACGGTCTGCTCTCGCATCCTCATCACGGAAGCAGGGAGCTATCTGGAAATATTTGTCAAAGCCCGATACCATCAAAAGCTGCTTGTACTGCTGCGGTGCCTGTGGCAGAGCATAGAACTTACCCTTAAACTTACGGCTGGGTACCACGTAATCTCTGGCTCCCTCCGGGCTTGATGCGCACAGGATAGGTGTCTGGATCTCCAAAAATCCCATTTCTGACATCTTCTGTCTTAAGAAAGCAATAACCTTTGAACGGAAGATCATGTTATCCTTTACCTTCGGATTTCTGAGGTCAAGATAACGATATGTGAGACGCACGTCTTCTCTGACTTCCTTTGAAGTTACTATCTCAAACGGAAGCTGGCTTCTGACCTTGCCGAGAACCTTTATCTCCTTCGCCTCCAGCTCGATGGTGCCGGATTTGATCTTCGGATTGTAAGTCTCCTCATCTCGTTTTTCCATTACACCTTTTATAGATACGCAGTCTTCTCTGGTGAGACCTTTTAAGAGCGAATCATCTCTTAAAACCACCTGCAATACTCCATACATATCTCTCAGATCGATAAAGGAAACTCCGCCGTGGTCACGGATGTTCTCTATCCATCCGGCTACCTGAAGCTCCTTTCCGATATCACCCTCACTAACCTGATCAAGCAACACATCTCTGTACATTTCTCTCTTCCTCCTACATTAAAAACTTTCTGAGCCACCTTAACCTTTGGCTGATATTGCCCTTAAACAGTACCCTTGTGTAAAAAACAAACGCCCCGAAGTGCCTGCACATAGCAAACACTCCGGGGCGAAATAATCTTCCGCGGTACCACCCGAATTTATCACTCATATAGGACTTAACGCGTCCACACGGGATGCCCTACCTGAATTGTAACCCTATCAACCTTCGAACACCCGGCTCCGGAGTGTTGCTCATCCCTACTCCATCACAGATGCTCTCAGTCCATGGCATCCGCTCCCTGTAGACTTCTGTATGGCGAGGTCTCCTTCACTGCCTTTACATTTATTCTTTACGGCAAACATACTACCATAAAACCGTTATTTTTTTCAAGAGGCAATATCACTAAATTATAGGAATAATGTGTCTTTTCACAGTCAATATCACACAACTGCCTCACAGCATTTGCAACTTATGTCGGGTTTCCGTGCATTTTATTTCCAAACTATTGTCAAGGTTTTGTTTTTGCTATATGGTACATAGCGAAAGGAGGCAACCGATGAAAATACGTATTTCAGTTTCTGAAGAAAACTACAGTTCCGTCCTGGCATTTATGGAAGAGCACGGCATCGAGACCGGAGAAGATGCCGAATACATCCTCACGGAAGCTGACCGTTATCCCGCTTTTCTGTCAGTGCGCAATGACAAAAAAGAACACCTTCGGCTGTCCATCAGCAAAGTGACATTCATAGAGGCATTCGGCAAAGAGATAGAAGTACATACCGACGAGGGTGTATTTTTATCGCAGGAAAGAATGTATCAATTGGAGACAGTGCTGGATCCGAAGGAATTCCTCAGAGTCAGCAAGTCGGTGATCGTTTCTAAAAACCATATCAAAAAGATACGACCGGCCCTGTCACAAAAATTCATACTGACCCTGTCCGACGGGACCAAAGTGGATGTAACCAGAAGTTATTACAGCGATTTTAAAAGATTTTTCAACATTTGATCGGAGGTATAAAAAATGAGCTATTTTGCAGGAATTCTGCTGCTAATGATAGTAGTCGCAGTACTCATCATAGCAGTCAGTATAATAATCTACAACAAAAGACTGGACAAGATCGCCAAGGGCGAGCTTCATGACACGCACAACCCCATCCCCGAGCCGAAGACCACGGCTGAGTTTCTGTACAAGACAATACTGTTAGTGATCGTATCCATCTCTCTCATATCCATCAGCACTCTGTCCGGAATGGTCATTTCGCTTCGCAATGATGTGGATAATATGCGAAACGATCAGAGTGAGCTGAGTAATGAATTATACACTCTTCGATCTGATCTGGAAGAACAGGCGCGGCTTGTCGCATCATCAGACTGGTCCTTTGAGAATGTGGACTACAACACAATGACCACAGATGTGAACTATTCGGCAACCCTGAAACAGTACTCGGATGACACCGAAGTAACGCTCAGCATCAACGGAAACAATATCCTCCTTGAACGTACGGAATACTCTCCCGGAACGTACAGCGGTAAATTCCATGCAAGTTTTTTCGACGACCTAATGAACGGTACTCTCATCATAAAAACAGCCGGTATTTCCACCACAGAAACTGTACAGCTGACTGAAAGCCTTGTATGGGATTTCTTCCCATTTCCCGGAATGTCAAGCCAGTTCACCACGAAAAGCAGGATGGATGGCGGGCTCAAATATGACGGCAAATATCAGCTCCACTTCGACGATATCGGACAAAATTCCGATGGAAAGATGCCCGGTATAAATAACGTTACCGTGACCTATATATCATCCGGAAAAGAACTGGCAACCGTTGACATTACTAAACAGGCTCTTTCCGGTGAAGACATATCATTGGTACAGGGACTTGAAGGCGATTCTTATCTGTTGGCCCGCTTTGTTATCACCATGGATAACGGATACCGCATCATAGATAACAGCATAATGGTAATAGATTCCGACCTGGATCCTCAAGACCTTGAAGACAATCACATAGAAGACGCAGACGGAAATGTGATATGGACGATGCCCAAAAAATATTGATCTTATCCGGCATGTTGTCACACACGCAAACCCCCTTGCTATCGCAAGGGTTTTTTGTATTGTCAAATGAAAGTTTGCAGGTAGTCTGCTCCTGAAGATTGTAATCTAATGATGATAGATTCCTACCTGGATCCCCAAAACCTTGAAAACAGACACATAGACGCAGACGGGAATGTGGTATGGACAATGAAAACAACATATAGATACGACATAACAAAACGAGTGACAGATCTTCTCTGCCACTCGTTTGTCATTCATTAACCTATAGGTGTATTTAGAGTTGACACATATATAGCCGGACGTACACCGTAGATCGTTTCAGCATCAACCCCAGCGTAATCAGCATAATGGATAGCACCGTCGCAATCTACTATACATATCTTTTTGCCATTATCAGCCGCTGTTCTGGTAAACCACTGACTTCCGGTCTTATTGATACATTCGAAGGTATACCCTTTACCTTCATACAATGAATCATATGTTTCAGAAGTTATTGTATTCGTTAACATATTACCATAATACACTTTATCATTATCGCGATGTGCATAAGGAGTCGCCTCACAGATCAAATTCTGACTGTAAATTGCCTGTTTTTCCTTATCTACACTGTTAACTCCAAAATATTTGGTAAGCTCTTCAATATCCAGAATAAACATAAACGATGGTGTAAGGTCACCGCCACCGCCGACATGTGTGTATGGGTTCTGACGGTCTTCTACAATTGTCTTGACAATCTTTTTTCTTTCAGTTTCATCAAACGTATTTAGGAAGAAATTTCCTGCAATTCCCTCTGTATCGTTAAGCCACATATTTACAAAACTGTTAGACCAATGATTGCTCTCATAAGAACTGTATTCATTGACATTTATGATGTTTTTGCTCAGCAGGAGGAAACCATTCTCATTCTTATCTATGATCTCCCACTCCAGATTTGCCTCAGACGGAGTTATTGGATAATTATCCGAATCCAATTCCGTATAATACGTACCGAATTTCACATACGAGGGGTCTGCTATATCGTAGGTAACATAATTGTACTCCGCATCTTTGTCCAGATACATTGCGGGACGGACACCATACATGGCTGTCTGCGGGTAATCAGATGTCAGCATGCCATGATTGTCCACAATATTCAGATTGTAACCATCGTCATTAAGTATTTCTTCGCCTTCATAATATTCCACAGCATACCTGAGACACCATGTTCCGTATTTCTTTCCTATGCAATCCTCGGTATAAAACATTCCCTTAAGGATGTCATCATAGTAGCCCTGACTTATCGTGTCAAAACAACCTGAGTAAGATATACTAACCGCACTTACAGTTCCTTCTGCAAGCAGATCCTGTGAAAAAACATCTGTGATTCCTGTTGTTCTTCCAAATGTGTACTTAAATCTGTCAAGATTCTGTATCTCGTCCCGGTTCAGGCAGAAAAGATGATATGTATCTTCATGCGAAGAACCGGCATCCAAAGTAACCTCTTTTATCTTTGCCTTATCCTCATCAGTAAAGTTGCACGAAGAATCATACAAACCATCCAAGGTCATCTTTAGAGTCGTGAAAGAAGTCTCACAGATTATCTTACGGCTCAATACAAGTATGCCGTTTTCATCCTCGCCTATTACCTCCCATTCAAGCGGTTTGGCATCATCATAATAACCCTTATCATAATTACCCATGACTATATACGTCTTCTGTCTTGCATTCTTGCTGGCAAGAATGGTTTGGGGAGTTATCTTGTTTGCGCTCTCGTAGGTATTACCGGAAACAACTTCGTCTCCGGATACAGCCTTGTCACCTGATACAACATCATCACCTGATACAACCGGATCAGGAGTAGGTGTAGGCGTTGTTTTATTGTTATTTGAGCCGCTTCCTGATGAGCTGCCACCGGATGAGCCGCCACCGCCGCCGGATGAACCGCCTCCACCGGTGCTGTTGCCTGTTACGGTATTACCTGTAACGGTATTACCTGTAACCGTATTTCCAGTTACTGTGTTTCCGGTAACAGTCGTTACGTTGTTTGTGCTGACCGCATCATCTTTTATTGCATCCGATACTTTTCCTTTGTCACCGGGCTCCATAACCGCCGAACCGTACTTACCTATCAATTCAACCGTGCCCTTTGTGTTGTTCTTAACTTTTGCACTTGCGCCGTCCTTCTTGGTGGTTACTGAACTGCCTTCAGCACCCTTCTTGAAGATTACATCAACTTTTGCGTATACGGAAACGTTCGTCCGAACTGAAGACTTAAGCGCAGCTTTATTGGCAGTCATCTCTACAGGGATCGGTTCCCTGACACTACCCTTTATTATAAGTGTTGAAGCAGCGTTGACAGCCACTGACGAAACACTTGCTCCGCCGGATGCAGACGAGGTTTTACAAAGCCTTATATCAGAAGCATCTACATAGTCTAATGTTGACGCAGCACTCTCTTTAACAGCAAGAGTTGTCGTGTTGCCCGGCTTTGTGATGGCAAGACTGGTGTTGCTGCCTGCAGCGGTAATGTCCACCTCTGAGTTTTTCTTTGCGATCACCAGCTTCAGATTGTCTGATGCCGCTTTTACCGTCACCTTTATTCGGCTGTCCTTTGACACGACATTATTATTATCACCATTTTCCGTAAACGAACCGGCATTTTGGATCGTAATCCCGTCAAAGTTGCTGCCGTTATTTATGATATTGGCTTTGGCCGCATTGATCGTGAGCTTTACTCCGCCATAGTTGCCCTTTCTGATCTTGAGATCCTTTTCATCGCTCTTAATCTTGATATCATTGACCGCCGAATCCCTTAAAGCCTTATTGAGCTCGATCTGGGATGTAACGATGGCAGTTTTAGTCTTTTTTGCAAAAACCATGAGACCGTATCCTGTCAGAACCGACAGGGAAAAAACGGTGGTAAAGCATAATGAGAATGCCATTACCAAACTCAATAATCTGATCTTTTTCTCAAACCTGTGTTTTTTCATATCTAAATCTCCCAATTCTCTTTACTACTGTCTGACTACTCAAAAACTCAGATTCCCTCAAAATCCACAGACACGGCTCACGACAGGCTTCATTTCCTGCCGTGAACCGTACGCGTTATCACCCATTGAGCGGGCTTCTTATAAACTCCCACAATTCACTGTACAAGTCAACGGACCTTCTTTCAAGGGGATCTGTCTATTCGGTATGAATCCATGTCTATTCGGTATAAATCCACTTCTGTACCATGCTGCATAACAAAAAAAGGTAACTATTCAAAATCTCCAGCCTTATCGGATAACTGATCCGGCAGATTTACCGACGAAAGATGCTTAAGCTCGTACAAAACTGAAATATCCTGAAGATTGTCATTACCGTACAGAGATACAAACTGAAGAGCCGGTGTACCTGACAATGCCGAAATATCCGTGAGATCATTAAACTCTGCGTTCAGCACTACAAGATTCACACAGCCTTCCAATATCGAAAGATCGCTCAATCCGCACTCGTTGAGGTCTATGCTCAATATCCCCGATCTGTCCGGACAGGCCAGTATGGCATCCAATCCCTTATATGCCGCCGAATCCAGCACAGTTATGTGAATCTTGCCGGTTGCGGTGTTAAACTCATCCGAATCAGGCTGAAATTCCCATACATAATCCCCGCTCTTGATGGAAACAGTTCCGTCCACATTCTGGGCTGAACTCGCGTTCTTACTGTCTTCAGCCGTTATGACTATAGTACCTGCATCCCCGTCCCACTCAAAGAGAAGGTCCGCAAATGTATCTCCCACGACTGCAAAATTGCCTGTAGTCAGATCAATATTGAGATCCGTGATAAGTGATGCAAAACTGTTGCTGCCGCTCTTACATCTAACATTTTCCACCTTGGGATCTGACTTTGGCTTAGCCTCTTCGGTTCCCGCTCCATCACCGGTAACATCCGTATCAACCGTATCCGGACCCTCAGCATCTGCAGCACTGTCAATATCTGCCTTATCATCCGAAACAACGGTTTCACCGCCTGATGCATTATCTTCGGAATCTTCCACAACCGCTGTTGCTGCATCCGTATCGCCATTACCGTTGCGGGATATGACATAGACCGCAAGCGGGACTATTATGAGCAATACCACTACTGCTGCGATAACAGCTATCTTTGTCTTGCTGCCGCCTCCACCGATTGAGACCGGTGTCTGTGCGGTTTGCTGTGAAGCATTAGGAGGTTCATCCGGTTGCTTTTTGGCTCGCGGAGTACCGCCTGTAGTCGATAAAACGGTAGCGTCACCATCGTCATCCGTTGATGTTTTCCGTGAAGCAGATGACAGCATGGTCGCATCATCATCCTCCGTCACATTCCGGTCGCTTACCGATGCC
>JAFYAD010000159.1 GCA_017540915.1 Lachnospiraceae bacterium | reverse complement strand
GGGGCAGAAACCGGAAATTCTTGACGGAAAGTGTGTGATCAAAGGTGAATCTGCTGTTTTTATGAGGTTTGTCTGATATGGCCCGCATGATCAAAAACGATGTGACCGGATGATCCTAGGGTGAAAGCCCAGCTTGAAAAAGCGGATCGTGCCATTACATTGCACACACGAACAGCTGGGTATATGTATGTGGTCGAGCCGGGATACACATTAAGATAACTGTGAATAGTAACGCTTGATTGTGATTTTTCTCTTGAAAAAAAACAGGTTTTGAGTATAATGGTTAGGATATTGACATTATTTATCCAAGGAGAGAATGCAAATGAACATTTTATTAACCGAAGCGCAGGCAACAAACCCCACCGGCGGCATCATATATATGGTCGTGTGGCTGGCTGTCATTTTTGGATTCATGTATTTTGTCATGATCCGTCCGCAGAAAAAAGAGCAGAAGGAAAAGGCAGCTATGCTGTCGGATCTTGCGGTAGGTGATACGATCCTCACTACCAGTGGCTTTTACGGTACTGTCATTGATATCGCCGACGATATGGTGATCGTAGAGTTCGGAAATAACAAAAACTGTCGTATTCCCATGCAGAAGGCTGCAATAGTAGCTGTAGAAAAGCCTGAGGATGCTGCAAAGGACACCGGTTCCGATGACAAAAAGGATGCTAAGGACAGCAAAGACAGCAAAAAAGAAGGCAAGAAGGCATAAGGAGTGGATATGAGTTTTAAGGTAGGAGTGATCAGAGGCGACGGTATTGGCCCCGAGATCGTAAATGAAGCTATAAAGGTGCTTGGAGCAGTGAGTGCCAAGTACGGTCATGATTTTGATTACACTGATATATTGATGGGCGGCTGTTCCATTGATGCATGCGGAGAACCGCTCACAGACGAGGCTATTGAAACGGCTCTGTCCATGGATGCGGTACTGATGGGTTCCATAGGCGGAAATACCGCCACCAGCCCGTGGTACAAGCTTCCGCCGGAGAAGAGACCTGAGGCTGGACTGCTGAAACTGCGCAAGTCGCTCAATCTTTTTGCAAACTTAAGACCGGCATATCTCTACAGTGAGCTGAAAGCTGCCTGCCCCCTGAGGGACGACATTATCGGTGACGGCTTTGATATGATGATAATGCGTGAGCTCACCGGAGGTCTGTATTTTGGTGAGCGTTCCACCAAAGAGGTAGACGGTATTATGACAGCGGTGGATACTCTGAGCTACAATGAGATCGAGATCAGACGCATAGCCAGGAGAGGCTTTGATATCGCCATGAAGCGCCGCAAGAAGGTGACTTCCGTTGATAAGGCTAATGTTCTGGATTCCTCAAGACTCTGGCGCAAGATCGTGGAAGAGGTTGCGGCTGATTATCCGGAGGTTTCTTACGAGCATATGCTGGTGGACAACTGCGCAATGCAGCTGGTAAAGGATCCTGCGCAGTTCGATGTGATCCTGACAGAGAACATGTTCGGTGATATCTTATCAGATGAGGCGTCCATGGTGACAGGATCTATCGGAATGCTGTCATCAGCTTCACTTAATGATACAAAGTTCGGTCTTTACGAGCCCAGCGGCGGCAGCGCCCCGGATATTGCAGGCAAAGGTATTGCCAATCCTATAGCTACAATTCTGTCGGCAGCCATGATGTTAAGATACAGCTTTGATCTGGATGTTGAGGCAGATGCCATCGAGTCGGCAGTTAAACTGGTGCTGAAGGAAGGCTATCGTACCATAGATATTATGCCCCAGAAGGGTACTGATACCACCGGCATCACTCAGGTTGGCACAGCGCAGATGGGTGATCTGATAGCGGAGAGAATTTAAAGGATGATAAAACAGAAAGGACAACAACATGAAGAGTGATAACGCAAGAGCAGGCATGCAGCAGGCACCTGCAAGAAGCTTATTTAACGCACTTGGATTCACAAAAGAAGAGATGAAAAAGCCCATGGTAGGTATCGTGAGTTCATACAATGAGATCGTTCCGGGGCATATGAATATCGATAAGATCGTGGATGCGGTCAAACTCGGTGTTGCCGAGGCAGGCGGTGTGCCGGTAGTATTTCCGGCTATCGCAGTGTGCGACGGTATTGCCATGGGACATATCGGCATGAAATATTCTCTGGTGACCAGAGATCTCATCGCAGATTCTACCGAGTGTATGGCTATTGCACATCAGTTTGATGCGCTCGTCATGGTTCCGAACTGTGATAAGAATGTTCCGGGTCTTCTCATGGCAGCAGCCCGTCTTGATCTTCCGACGGTATTTGTATCAGGCGGTCCCATGCTGGCAGGTCATGTAAAAAATCAAAAGAGATCCCTTTCATCTATGTTTGAGGCTGTGGGCTCATATGCGGCCGGCACTATGACAGAGGATGATGTAGAGGAATATGTGGAGAAGGTTTGTCCTACCTGCGGTTCATGCTCGGGTATGTACACAGCCAATTCCATGAACTGCCTTACAGAGGCGCTTGGTATGGGTCTTCGCGGTAACGGCACTATACCGGCAGTTTATTCTGAGCGTATCCGTCTTGCAAAACATGCAGGTATGGCGGTTATGGATCTTTACAACAAGGGCATTACCGCAAGACAGATCATGACCAAAGATGCGATTCTGAATGCGCTTACAGTAGATATGGCACTCGGATGTTCCACCAACTCGATGCTGCATCTTCCGGCTATCGCACATGAGATAGGTTTTGATTTTGATATAGCATTTGCAAATCCGATTTCGGAGAAAACACCGAACCTTTGCCACCTGGCGCCGGCGGGTCCTACATATATGGAGGATCTGAACGAGGCAGGCGGAGTTTGGGCGGTTATGAAAGAGCTGGCAGACATCGGTCTTCTCAACACAGATTGCATGACCGTTACAGGACGCACAGTCGGTGAGAATATCGCAAACGCAGTCAACAAAAATCCCGAGGTTATCAGAACGGTGGATAATCCGTATTCTAAGACCGGTGGCCTTGCAGTGCTCAAGGGCAACCTTGCACCGGACGGTTCTGTGGTTAAGCGTTCCGCTGTAGTTGAGGAGATGCTGGTACATGAAGGACCGGCTCGCGTATTTGATTGCGAAGAGGATGCCATAGAGGCTATTAAGGGCGGCAAGATCGTGGCAGGTGACGTTGTGGTAATACGCTACGAAGGTCCAAAGGGAGGCCCCGGCATGAGAGAGATGCTGAATCCCACATCCGCAATTGCTGGCATGGGACTCGGTTCGACAGTAGCGCTCATTAC
Source organism: Lachnospiraceae bacterium (assembly GCA_017540915.1). Next base: position 1,621 of record JAFYAD010000159.1, on the reverse strand, counting down.
AGACGGACGTTTCTCCGGAGCCAGCCGTGGAGCTTCTATAGGACATGTTTCTCCCGAGGCAGCAGTTGGAGGACCTATCGCGCTGGTAGAAGAGGGCGACATCATAAAGATCAATATTCCTGAGCTTTCAATAGAGCTTGATGTGCCGGATGATGTTCTGGCTGAGAGAAAGAGCAAATGGCAGCCCAGAGAGCCGAAAGTTACAACCGGATATCTCAGCAGATACGAGAAGATGGTCACCAGCGGAAACAGGGGAGCTATCCTCGAGGTACGCTGATCGTTGTAATATTAAATGTAATACGATTCATAATACAGGGGAACACAGATGGAACTGACAGGTGCACAGATAGTAATAGAGTGCTTAAAGGAACAGGGTGTTGACACTGTTTTCGGTTATCCGGGCGGTGCGATACTCAACGTATATGACGAGTTATACAAACACAGTGACGAGATAAAACACATACTTACAAGCCATGAGCAGGGTGCGTCACATGCTGCGGACGGCTATGCCAGATCTACGGGAAAGGTCGGAGTCTGCATGGCCACCAGCGGTCCCGGAGCCACAAATCTGGTGACAGGCATCGCCACGGCACAGATGGATTCTGTTCCCATGGTAGCCATAACATGTAATGTAGGTGTGTCGCTGCTGGGTAAGGATTCTTTCCAGGAAGTTGATATCACGGGAGTTACAATGCCTGTGACAAAACACAGCTTTATTGTGAAGGATGTGAATGACCTTGCCGACACCATAAGAAGAGCTTTTGATATCGCAAGATCCGGTCGTCCCGGCCCGGTGCTGGTGGACATCCCCAAGGATGTTACTGCAAAAAAAGCCGAGTACACAGCGAGACAGGTTATTATGCCGGATAAGTTTTCAGTGGGCATTACGGACGAAGATCTTGCAAAGGCGGCTGAGATCATCAATAAATCCGAGAAACCCTTTATCTTCACCGGCGGCGGTACTATTATATCCGAGGCATCCGCTGAGTTAAAGGAGCTTGCGGATCTGATAGATTCACCGGTATGTGATTCCCTCATGGGAAAGGGCGGTTTTGACAACAGGGATCCCAAATACACCGGAATGCTGGGAATGCACGGTACAAAAGCTTCCAACTTCGGCGTTAGCGAGTGTGATACCCTGATCGCCATAGGAGTCAGATTTTCGGATCGTGTATTTGGAAATGCATCAAAATTTGCCGAGAATGCAAAGATTATCCATATAGATATCGATCCCGCAGAGATCAATAAGAACATCAAGGTTGATGCCTCTATCATCGGTGATGTGAAGGACGTACTCACACGTCTCAATCCCTTGCTGCAGGAGAGAAAGCACACAGAATGGATGCAGGAGATATCCGATTTCAAGGAGAAATATCCTCTTGCATACGACAAGAGTGGTCTCAGCGGTCCGTACATCGTAGAGAAGATAGACGAGTTCGCACCGGATGATACCATCATAGTGACAGAGGTTGGCCAGCATCAGATGTGGGCGGCTCAGTATTATACATTCAGTAAGCCGCGAACACTCCTTACATCCGGCGGACTCGGAACAATGGGCTACGGCCTCGGCGCCGCCATAGGCGCCAAAGTCGCCTTCCCCAAACGCCAGGTCATCATCATC
>JAFYAD010000158.1 GCA_017540915.1 Lachnospiraceae bacterium | reverse complement strand
CATGTCGGACACGGCCTGCTTGGTAATGCCTGCGGACTCCGCTATCTCGGTGAGTGTAAGATCATCGTAAAGCCTCGACTCCATGATCTCACGCTGTCTTTCATTTAATAGCTCGCCGTAGAAATCATACAACAGAGCGGTATGCACATTTTCAGAAAGATTGTCCGTCATATTCTCACATTTTCCGGTCATTTCGCGCATTTCGCCTCTTTTCTCAAAACGACCGTACTGCATATTACTATAAAAAAGATCCGCTGTCAAGTAAAATATTTGACAGTGCACATGTATGTGATCATGCCTCATCTACCTAATAGGCTGTGAATGGTTACTATTCACGGCCGGCTGTTTTTTGAATCTATAGATAGTATCAATAAAACACGGTACCGGTTTCATACATAAAAAACGACACCCTGCATATGCAGGATGCCGACATGATCTGAATATGTAATAAGCAACGCCTCGCCTTAGAAGCTACCGATATTGAGCACACAGGCAATGACGATGAACAGTATTACCAATACTCTGGTAATCTTCACCAGCATACCTTCCATTGAACGTCCCTTGTTTTTGCCCCAGTAGGTCTCTGCTGCGCCTGCAATGGCTCCCAGTCCCGCAGATTTACCCTCCTGCATGAGGATCAATATCGTAAGTGCGATACATATGATGATGAATGCAATGTTTAATATCAATTTCAATGCTGCCATGACTTCTCTCCTGTTTCGAATAGATTTATAACCTTTAGTGCCTATATTATGCGCCTGCAACAGAGATTTCCGTCGCAAGCTCTGAGATTATATCATGGAAAGAAAAATAATTCAAGTCTTTTTATTTTATTTTTTGAACAGAGTTACTATTCTCCACCACTATCTCTGCTTCTTATCTGATGCTCATTTTCCCCTCTTTCTAAAAAACGCACGGACCTTATGCCCGTGCGCCATACATATCATACCAACCAGTTTTTATTTGATCGTGAACTTTATGGTAGAAGTATTACCTGCGTAATCTTCCAGTACAAGCTTGTGTGTACCCTTCTTTTTAACGGTTACACCATTTGTTACCTTCTTGCCGTCAAGCTTGGATGTCTTAATGCCTGTAGCGTTGTCCGCAAACTGAAGCACAAGACCCTTCTTATACTTTTTGTTGTTTTTGATCTTCTTCTGATCGTTTGCGTTTAATGCAAAGGGACCCTTTTTGTCGTTGTCCAGAGTCTTCTCTGAGAATGCGTAAAGCTTGGTGAATTTCTTGTAGTCTTCCTTGGTCAGTAAAACAGTCTTCTTGTCATCACTGAGGTTAACGTTTGCTACTGTCAATTCTTCCGGGAATGTGATGGAAACGTCCATAAAGTCAAACATGTCATACATTGATGCTGCCATCTCCAGATCCTCATCACTGGCGAGAGTTGTATCCATGAAGAATCCGCCGGGTGTGAGGCCGTAATCCGATTCCTCCAGAGTATCTGCTGCAGATGATGCATTCTCATCATCATCAAATCCGTAGTATTTCACTCCGTTTTTCTCGATGACTTCAACTGCCTTATCAGCTGTCAGACCTGTGTCTGCTCCACCGCTGTACTCCTCGCTGTTGAGAGTTGCAAGCTCCTCCTCTGTGTAATACATTCTGGAAGTTGTGGTATAGGTACCGTCTTCATTTACCGTGATATTACCTGCCATACCGCATCCGCTCAGGAGCATAGCTCCGATAGCCAACAGGCAAACCAATCTTTTCTTCATCTTTTGTTCCTCCTTTGAGTTTGAATGTGAAAACATAATATATGCCAAACCGCATATTGCGGGATCGCATCAAGATCACCGAAACATCCCCGTAAGCTGCTGTGAATAAATCACTCAGTCAGGATATGTTCCATATCAGTTATACGCTGCCATCATCTGCTTCATGACCTCATACAGATCGCTGCGCCCGGATGCCTTCATCACCACAGCTATAACCTTGTCACCGATAGCGTTTTTGCCCATGACTAAGAGACAGTAACCCGCAGCGCTTGTGGTGCCGGTCTTTCCGCCTATAATCGTGTAGCCTTCCGGCGCCTTTACCTCACCGTTAATGAATTTATTGGTATTGGACCAGTCCACGATGACAGGATCGCCATATGCATCCGTGTATTCCGCAGTATGCACAGGAGTACCTATTATCCTGATAAAATCCTCGTACTGACTGGCGGCGTTAAATATAAGATAAAGATCATAAGCCGTCGTGTAATGATCCTCATCATGAAGACCGTTGGGATTCACAAAATGAGAGCCCGTGCAGGCAAGAGCCGCCGCCTCCTGATTCATAAGGTCGGCAAAATCCTCCACGGTTCCGGAAACATACTCAGCCAGAGCCACCGCTGCATCATTGCCGCTCCTGAGCATCAATCCGTACAGAAGCTCCTCCACAGTGATGACATCTCCCTCTTTCAAGCCGCAGACACTGCTGTCCGACGCCTGATTTACAGCCCTCGCCGAGACCTCAACCTCATCCGTCAGCTTACCGTATTTAAGGGTAAGATAAATGGTCATCAGCTTTGTGGTGCTGGCGGGATAGATCCTGTCGTAGATGTTCTTGGAGTATAATATCTCCCCGGTAGTGAGATCAAACAATCCCATGGCTCTTGCAAGGCGGTCGGAAACATCGGGATTCTCGGTAAAGACATCCTCACCTACGCAAAGTTCCTCACCGTAAAAATGTCTTGCAGTGTCAGAAGCTCTTTCCTCCGTCACCAGGGACACCGTATCAGTGATATCATAGGCTCCTGAAAAAGTAACATCCTCAGATCCGCAGCCCGTCAACATGAGAGCGGAGAGTGCAAGGCACAATCCCCTCTTCCATCTGAAACCTTTCATGATCCGTAACATCCTCATCGTCATTTGTACATCTCACGCCAGT
>JAFYAD010000157.1 GCA_017540915.1 Lachnospiraceae bacterium | reverse complement strand
GCTATATAGAGCTTGCCGTTATATGCGCACAATCCCTGTGGATTTGAGAATCTGGCATTCAATGCCTTGCCGTCCTTATCTTCCTCTATTCCCTTTTTAGCGCCGGCTATGGTCGTAAGCTTATCCTTTTCCAAACTAACGATACGATGGTTTCCGGAATCTGCGATATAGAGAGTACCGCCTTCATATGCAAGACCGGTGGGCTCTGTCAAAAGAGCCTTCTTTGCCTTTTTGTTGTCTGTGCAGCCCTCTTTGCCCTTTGTACCGGCTACAACCACTGCCTTACCCTTGGCATCAACCTTCACAACGCAGGCATTTCCCGTATCTGAAACATATACACTGCCCTCTCCGTCGCTGGTCATGCCTGTGGGACGCACGAATTTATAGCCTTTTACCTTAAGAGTTGTCCCCTTATTTTTGGCAATATAACGGAGACTTCCGTTTTCCGAATCCGACACCAGAAATCCGTTTCCGTATTCAGCTATTCCCCAAGGCGCGTTGAACAGGGCTTTCTTTGCCTTTCCGTCTGTCGCTCCGGCTTTTTCCTTCACTCCCGCGAAAACACTGTATTTTCCCTTTTTATTGCACTTCCAGATAACATTGTGACTCGGATCTGCCACCAGCATTGTGCCGTCATCGCACAAAACATAATCAGAATATGCTATGCCGTATGGATCACCCTGTGCAGCGAAAGCCTCCTGTGGTACAAAAAACGTGAGCGCAACTATCATAGCCACACTCAAAAACAAACCTGTGATACCTTTGAACATTTTTTTCATTTTTTATTTCTCCTTTCACATCTATCATTCCGGAATTGAGTGCGCATAAATGTAGTTTTCTATATCCCCTTGCTTAAATGTCAACACATCAAGCACTTTTATTGATTGACTGGTATTACCGCTTATAAAATTATAAAATCCACATACAAAACTATAATCTATCGCAAATGATCCCGTTGATTTATCAGGATCGCATTTCAAAACAAACAATCCGTTATTACCGAATGCTCCTGTAAGGTTGTTTACGCCGTCGCTGTCCGAATACTTCATTTCCGACATAGAAAAGTCTTCATCACCGGGATATCTGTATGTGTTCACGTAAATAGCACTGTTACCGGATACCGTGATATCATCAATATACATACAGGCATTAGACGAAACACTGTTAGCATGCTGTCTCTGAATTCCTTCTTCAGCACTGTAAATATAAAATTTGCTATCATCCAAAAGTTCAATCTTTCCCTGTGAAACGATCGTAGACATATAGTCTTCCGTCCTCTGACTATTCTCACCTACCAAAGCATTAAACGCCATATTCGCTGTATAAAGATTACCTGTAACACGAATTGTTCCGTTATTTGTCAGAACATTATTCGCATCATCATGGTAATGTGCAAAATACAGGCTGTTATAGCTTACGGTATCGTTTTCGTAAAGAAACATAAACGCTTCAGTAGCGAAATCGCCTTCAACCAAAAGTTCCGTATCCTGCGGAATTAAAACATCACCATCCATCATGGCAACATTTCCTTCCGGTATGATAACTTTATCATATTTATCCAAAGCCCAATTAAGACATGCGGAATTAATCACTCCAATGTAATTTGTTGCTTTTGCTTCGAAAACGCAAAAACCTGTATTATCACCCTCATTATATTCCGTACTGCCATCAGGGTAATCCTCAGAGTAAACAGACGTAAACGGTACTTCAACTGTTAACTGAGTACTGCCGTCTTCAGTTAGATATTTCGATTCGGGAGAGTATAATGTCACTTCGTTTTTCTCAGGATCTTCCTTATACCAGAAGGTATAATACACATCTCCGGGACCTCCGCTAAATCTATTCCAATATTCTTCCCAGCCTGATTTCGGTCCGGGTATAGCGTTTCCGGAAACACGACAATATGTTTTGAGCGTATCCGGAACGTTATAAAAAATACTTCCCATTTGTTCGTTACCGGAAACTGTCTGAAGTGTAGATGGCAGAAAAACAGCTTTTAATGAAGAGTCGTTTGCAAACGCATGTGTTCCGATTCCTTCAAGACCTTCCTGGAGGACGATCTCCTCTACCTTCTCACAACTTGCAAAAGCACTATCATCTATATACTTCAGACCCTTTCCGAATTGTATGTTCTCTATATTTCTGCAATTGCCAAAAGCATATGCACCTATTACCTCCACAGAATCCGGTATGACCACATTTATCAGATTATTGTTATTATAAAACGCATTGTCCTTTATCTCCGTTACCTTAACATCCACGTCATAATATTTTATCGTTTCAGGAATCTCCAGATTCTCAACTGTAACCGTGCCTTGATTTCCACCACCGTCAATTACGGCGTTAGCGGAAACACTGCCGTCATATTCCGAAAGATCAAAAACATATTTCAAATTGTTGGCGTCTGTCTCCTCAAGGCTACTGTACTGACCGCCGCCCTTGGTTGAGATATCAATAGGCGCGCTCTTCGGGCCGGCTTCATAGTAATCCGTCGCTGCAACCCTTGTATAAAAATGATATTCCATTCCGGGTGTCAGCCCTGTAAACGTCCTGCTCTCCTGCCATTCAATATCATCATCTGCAGGGTTATCCATCTGAGTTTTTCCGTATTCCACAACCCTGTTATCCGTAACCGCAGGTGGTGCCATGATAACCGGGGCATCCAGCTTTCTGACAAAAAGATGTTCTTCATCCATGCTGTTGTAATGTTTTAATCCCATAAGAGAGATTTTTCCGCCATCAGCATTGATAGGATTTCTGTTTAGCGCTGCTATAGTAACCTCATCAAGAGTTATCGTGGTAAATCCAACATCCGCATCCTGAGGCATAACCGGTGCGCTTGTGGTGGTCGTAGTCTTGATCTTATTTACGGTCACATCCATCACATCACTCTTTTTAGTGGTCTGCAAAGTCGAATTGGCGCTTCTGACTGATGTGACTATACAATAGTAATATTTTGTGCCTATCTCGGACTCCGGAGTATAAGTGGAACTTGTCGCTCCTGGTATCTCTGTGCCGTTTGCCGTAAGCGAATCCGCTTTGTACCATTGGTAAGTAGTGATCGCACCTGCTACATCTGTTGTGGCATCAATTACAAGGGGTGTTATGGTATCACCGTAGGTGTATGTCTTGCCACCGCCGGTAGCAGAAGTAATGCTGATCTTAACGGCTGTTTCCGTGTTAGCAGTACCACCCGCGCCGCCTCCGCCACCTCCTCCGCCACCGCCTCCGGAAGATTCTTCTCTATCAGCGGTGTTTTGCGAAACAGGTTTTGCCTGATCTGTCGAAACGGTATTGGGCGTAACCGGCGTTCCTATTGTGATATAGGTTCCGGTATCTCCCAGCTCTCTGTAACGTTTGAGTATCTTTTCTACATCCAGAACGCCGTCTTGTTTAAGCCTGTTTTGAATATCCAGGTTTCTTCCGATCTCGATAACGGCATAATCGGGTATGTCATCCTCAGAAAACTTCTGCTCCAAAACATTCGGTATTTCTATATTATCAAATTTCGCCGGTATGCGTCTGCACAAACCCTTTTCACCTGCGCTTATCGATACTGCAGTAGCTTTGCCGGTCTTGCTGTCTATAGATGCCAGCTCAACTTTTCCTTCCAGAATAAATATTTCTGACTCTTCATCCGAGATACGATCAGCTATTCCAATGGTACCTCTCACACCAGTCACCATAGTAGATGTCCGGATATTCAAAGACTCCTTTTTTGTAAGCGGAACTGTCACATTAAACATTAAACTTCCGGAGTTTACCATTACCTCATTCTCGGTTCCGTTCTGTTTTATGGAAACGGAAGAACTCTCATCCACTTTAACCGCCTTTGTGCCGTCAAGGCTGATGTATGCATAACTGCTCTTATCAGTGGACATTTTATCTCCGTTATACAGCTTCATCCCGGACTTGACAGACTTTGCGGTATCATTTGAATTTTTAAGTGTCACAGTACCCTCAATCTGCTCAAGTCTCAGGGTAGTACCCTTAGCAGTCGCCGCAGAAAGGTGTATCGAACCCGTGTTTCCGATCACCATCCCAAATACCATTATCAACGCTGTTAATCTCTTGATCGTTTTCATAAAAACTCCGTTTTACAATAATACTATTCCCACGCCTTGCTCTCTTTGAACAACTCCAGCAAATGCGCGTCCACCTCACCATGATAAACCATATCATCCAGAATGGCAAATGCCTTTTCTTTCGGCATGGGCGGTTTATAAGGTCTGTCTTCAGCAGTCAGCGCATCATAGACATCTATGATGGTGAGTATCCTGACCTCCTGCGGGATCTCCTCAGCTTCCAATCCCTTGGGATATCCGTGTCCGTTCAAAAGCTCATGATGAGCTGAAGCCCACTCTACGACCTGCCTGTAAGCGCCCTCCATGGACATCTGCTCCAACAGCTTTCTGGTCATGACAACATGACTTTGCATGGTCTTACGCTCTTCATCTGTCAGAGTCCCTCTCTTAATGCTAAGTGAAATGATATCCTCATCCGTAAAAACCTTCTGTTCCACACCGTCCTCAACAAATGTGAGACTGCTGGCATTCTGTATAAACCTGCTGAACTCCTCCGTCAAAAATCCTGACTTATTGATCTTTTCAACCGTCTTTTTCGTATACAGGATTTCTTCTTTCCTGCGGTTATATTCCTCTTCATCTATGGTACCTTTTAAGAACGCGATCTCATCCAGGTATTTCTTTTTCTCTATCCTGAAGATAAGAGCGTCCTTTTTTGATCCCAGACGGTCTCCCTTATCCATAACCTCCGCTGGTATCAAAAGCTTACCTATATCGTGCAGCCACACACTCATGAGGAAGAGATGCTTTTTCTCCGTTGAAAAACGCAGGCTCTCAGGTATGTCATCCTGTCTGTTCAGCCAGTCCACGAATCTTCCGGCATATTTGACCATGTTGCGGGTGTGATTGGCATTATATGGGGTTCTCTCGTCGATGGCTACTGACATGGTCTTCACGAAAGAATCCAACATTTCCTCAATCTGTTTAGAATAGTTCATATTCACAAGACAGATAGCGGCCTGGGAACCCATGGATGTCAGTATCTGTTCGAAATCCTCATGGAAAGGCACCACATTCCCGTCCTCATCCAGCGCATTTATGAGCTGCATGACACCGATAATGTTCTCCTTATCGTCCTCCATGGGGACCACCATCATGGACTTAGTCCTGTATCCGGTGATGGCATCATATTTTTTTGGTCCTGAAAAATCATATTTTTCACTCTCGTAAACATCCGGAATATTGATGAGCTGTCTGAACAGCACTGCGCAGGCACAGACGCTTTTCTCCGTCAGCTCCACCGGCGGCATAGACACGGGATCATTTCCCACTCCTCCCTGATGGGTGCCGTTGGAGCGTGTTATCATGATCTTGAACTCAAGCTCTTTTCCGTTGTTTATATAAAGGGTTCCGGCATCGCAGGATGTCAGATCCATGGCTTCAGTCAGGATCTCATCCAACAGCTTATCCCTGTTTTTTTCCTTAGAAAAAGCGACACCTATGTTCAGTATCTGTCTTATCTGTTTAGTTAACAAAAGGTATCACCATCCCTTCTCTGGCAAACACAACACCCTGATTTCTGCTCAACTCATTCTCCCAGGACTCCAACAGCGCGTCATCATGAAACGGCGCATGGTGGAATATGACTGTACTGTCTGCCTTTACTTTCTTTCCGATCTCCACAGCCTCTCTCATGGAATTGTGACCGAAGCCGTTGTATAAAACCCTGTCGATATCCGTGTACTGTCCATCGACCACCAGTATATCGCAGCCCCTTGCAAACTCGATAAAATCGTTGATGTCATCCAGCGCTGCCTCCCAGTCCGTGGCATATATTAGAACATATTTCAGGAAGTCCTCAACCTCCTCCGACATATCCTCACGGATCTCGCCATACTGAACGCCCTTCTCAAAAGCTTTGTTCATGATCTCAACCTTGTAGGCACAGGCACCGCCCGGATGGAATATCTTCGTATGATATATGAAAATATCCGGCTCCGGATCACCGTCAAGGCTTACCGAAATTCCCTCTTCAGGCATCACCTCAAAGCTCACATCAGCCTTGAAGGCAGACACTCCCACAGGCCACAGCGGTTCCTTCAGAAGTCCGTCAAGCGCCTCCCTGACATTACCTGCATAGGAAGGTGCCATCACTCTGATCTTAAGCCCCTCTGTAAAAAACATCTTTGACATGGTAAATCCTAAGAGGTGATCGATGTGGCAATGTGAGATCAAAAATATGACCTCCCTGCCCTGCCATGCAGCCTCCTCCATATTCATGATACCGCTGCCGCAGTCAAACACTATGAGTTTATCTCCTGCTGCGATATAAGAACATGCGGTAGCGCCTCCGTATTTTGCAAATTTTTCTCCGCTGACGGGGATAGATCCCCGCGCTCCCAAAATCTTGTATTCCAATGTCCTTCTCCTGTCTTACTAAAATCCTATGTATTACCCCGCTTTAAGATTCGCCTAAATTGTAAACCGTCTTCACTTGCGTTCCGTTGCTGTCGTTCAATGACATACGATATTTTGGTGAGTTATTATTTGGTGCGTCCTTATAGAAGGTGAACTTTAACCCAAAATGATCGGAGGTCGTACCACTACCAAATTTGAACTTTCCTTCTTCAAAGCTGTACTTATTAAGTCCGGTGATCCCCGTTTGTTCCATTATGTAGGCATCCAGAGGATCTTCACCATATGTAAACTCACTGTTACCACTGTAATCATTCGTCCATGTCCCGTTCTTTCCATAAGTATACAGTGTTCCGTTTATACTGCTTATCGTAAGATCCTTTATATCAAGCGTAACCGCCTCATCCGGATCCGTCACATTTCGGCTTGCGTCTGTGTAGGAATAGAAAACAGACATCTGACCGTTATCCGCGATATTGATCAAACCAACGGATTTTATTGTTGACGAATAATCGATAGTTGTTCCACCTTGATTCTCAATGTTCAGAATCTGACCTGCAGTATAGAGCTTTCCGGTGATCTGTATATTTCCGCTATTGAAGAGGGTTCCTCTGTCATAATCCAGACTGGTGTTTTGCGTATATTGTACATTACCCTCATAACCGTCAAAATGGAAGTTTTCCGTTGACATATCTCCCTGAAGATCTAAAGTCTTACCCTCAGGTATAGTCAGATCCCCGTTCAGTATCGCCACATTATCATCCGGGATTATGACTGTGTCATATTCATCAAACATCTTCTTCAGGAATTCAGTTGAAATACATCCGGAGAAATATTTTGTGTCATCTGAAAAGACTAATTCTGTAATGTGCGGACTCGCTGCCGTAGGCTCAGTGGCATCAGGTGAATACACCGTGACTGTTGTGGGATCATTCGTATCTTCCTCATACCAGTATGTGGTGAATAATACTTCACCGGTACCGCCATCCCCATGCTTATTCCACTTATCTCCCCATCCCGTCAGGTTACCTGCCGGATTCTTTGCGCAGTATATCACCATACTGTCATTACAATCATAAAAAGGTGACTCATCAATCAGATCTCCGCTGACAGCGGCAACAGTTGACGGCATTACAATTTCTGAAAGCTTTCTACAATCAGTGAACGCATTCTTTCCTATGTTTTTTAACCCTTTTTTAAACTCAACTTTATCCAGATTTGTACAGCCGTTGAAGGCTCCTTCTCCGATGGTCTCCAGCTTACTGTTAAAAACAACCTCTCCTAACCCGGTGCATCCCGAAAAAGCATTTTTCCCGATCTCGCTAACATTATCACCGATGGTAAATCTCGTCAGTGCAACACAGTCAAGAAACGTTCCCTCTCCTATTTTCTCAACCCCACTGCCCATTTCAACAGAATTAAGGCTTCCGCATGAATAAAAAGCTCTTTCCCCGATTTCTTTCACTGAATCCGGAATGTTTATGGAAGAAATAACTGTATTTCTGAAAGCCCCATTACCGATCACCTCAATAGTATCAGGCAGAGTAACCTTCTCGGGATTGATCAGTTTATTTGTATCTACAACCTCATGAAAAGCATTGGATCCGATCTCCGTAACCTTCACTTCTATGTCGTAAAACATGAAGCTCGAGGGGATCTCAACATCATCTATAATCCTGTTGATATTGGATCCCGGCATGATCTCTTCACTGCGTACCACTGCATTGGGAGAAACAGTTCCGTCATATCCGGTCAGGTCAAACATATATTCAAGATGGGTTTCACTATCAGTCCAACCTCCAAAGTCCTCGCCTTTCTTTGTGGTTATTGAGACCGGTTCACTTGGCGCCCCCGCATCCATAGACTCTGTTGGCGCCACTCTGGCAAAGAAATAATAAGTCGTATTCATTGAAAGTCCTGTAAAAGTACGACTCTTCTGCCAATCAACGTCATCAGTTGGGGCTGTAGTGTCTAAAGATTTCGCGTATTCAATTTCATTGGGCGATACTGCATCTCCCGGATTGTTAAATACAGGAGTATCAATGCGGAATAAATTGCCATTTGCGCTGTTTGCACCCATAAGCCTGATACTGTTTGCCGAGTTCTTTTCAATGCCTGATATTGGTGATACACTCGCCAACTCCGTCACTTCATCAAGAGTTATGGATGTAAAACCTATCTGTGCATCGGTGGGCTGTGAAGGAGCCTTGGCAACCTGTGTGTTCGGTAGTTTTTTCACCGATTCAGGCTCATTCGTATTG